>CALUWZ010000033.1 GCA_944324625.1 uncultured Mailhella sp.
CCTGAAGCTGTTCGCGCTTCTGCTTGGTTTTGGCAAGTTCCCTGCGCAGATGTTCCAGTTCTTTTTCCCGTTCCACGGCCACGGCGTTCAGCTTGGCTATCACGGCGTCCTGCTCCTTGGTATCCACCAAAAGATAATGGGACGCTTTGGCAAGAATATCCTCGGAAAGACCGTGTTCACGCGCCACGTCAAGAGCCTTGCTGGCGCCCACTTGGTCATAGGCCAGTTTATACAGCGGTTTTTTGTTGGTTTCGTCAAAAAGCACGGACGCGGCACGCACGCCTTCATTGGTAAGGGCATAGGTTTTTAATGCGGGAAAATGCGTTGCGCTTACGGCATAACAGCGTTTTTCCAATATGCCGTCAAGTACGGCCTGAGCCAGCGCCGCACCTTGGGAAGGATCGGTGCCTGCACCGAATTCATCCAGCAAAAGCAGATGACTGCCGTCCAGCTCGTCCCAAATGCCTGCAAGGTGACGGATTTGCCCCGTAAACGTGGACACATGATCGTCTAGGCTTTGTTCATCTCCGATAAAGGCATGAATGCGGGACCAGAACAAAATGCCTGAACCCTTCGCCACGGGAACGGGAAGCGCAGTCAGGCTCATGAGCCCGATAAGCCCCAAAGTTTTCAGGGCAACGGTTTTGCCGCCCGAGTTGCCGCCGCTTATGACAAGCACCCTGTCCTGTCTGCGGAATACCAAATCAATGGGCTGAACGGCCGCTGCTGATTTTTGCTTGTTGTTTTCAAGCAAAAGCAATGGATGATACGCATGGGTCAGGGAAAGAGTATGGCCGAAAGGCACGCAGTACCCCTCTACCCCCTGATCTTTCTTGTGTTTGGAAATATAGGCAGAGGCAAGACCAAGCTTAGCCTCGTTCACGTCAAGAAGAACAAGAAACTTCCAAGCCTGTTTCAGCCCTTCTTCTTCCTGCAGAAACAAATCTTTGATCAGCAAAATAATTTTGTGGATTTCTTCCCGTTCTTCCTGTTTGAGCTCCTGCAGGCGGTTATTGAGCTCCACCAGAAACATGGGTTCAAAATACAGGGTTTCGCCCGTTCGGGAATAATCATGGATAATCCCCTGCAGCCGTCCTTTAAAATTGGCTTTCAAAGGCAGAACATAGCGGTCGCCCACCACGGTCATATAGTCATCCTGCAGATAGTGGCCGATATTGTACTGCTCGCAGAATTCCTTCACTTTGCGAAGACAGCCCTGATGCAGGCTGCGCAGTTCACCCCGCACAAGCAAAAGCCCCGGGCTGCTTTCGTCTTTGAAAGAAGCGTCGTCGGCTATGCAGCGCACAAGGGCGGAATGGGATTTTTCGGGAAAGGCAAAATCATAGTCAGCCAAAAAAAGCGGAAGTTCTTTTTCAAAATTATGCATGGAGGCATAAGCATTTTTGGCAAGCTTCAAAACTTCGCGCATTGCCCAGAAATCATCGGTATCGGGACTGAAGCCGCTTTCCGCGAGACGGGCAAGCATGGGGCTGACATCGGGAAAATCATGCAGGGAAAATTCTCCCTTGCTTTTCCACAGGCTGTATTCGTCATACACCTTTTGGAAATGTTCGACTTCTGCAAGGGAAGAATACGGACGCAGTTCAAGAACGGCGCTTTTGCCTGCTTCGGAACGGCAAAAAGACGCAAGAAACTGCAAAACTTTGGAATACTCTAAAGCCTGTAAACTAAATTTATCCATAAATACTAAAGGCTTGAATGTTATCCTTTCTGTAAACGGGCTTTGACTGCCTCGCTGACCAATTTGCCGTCAACTTGGCCTTTATATTTATCCATAACGGATTTAATTACTTTGCCCATAGCTTTCATGCCTTCGGAAAGATACGGAGCGCAGGCTTCTTCAATCACGGCCATAACTTCTTCTTCAGTGAGCTGTTTGGGCAAATATTCCTGAAGAATGACAAGTTCCGCCTGCTCCTTGTCTGCCAAATCGTCACGGCCTGCCCCTCTGTACAGTTCGATGGATTCCTGACGCTGCTTAACCTGTTTGAGCAGAACAGACATATATTCGTCATCGGAAAGCGGAACAAGGGACTGCATAAGTTCAACCTGTCTGTTTTTAGCGGCTGTTTTCAGAAGGCGCAGCGTTTCCAGACGGGTTTTTTCTTTATGTTTATATGCTTCCACATAATCTTTTTCAATTCTTTCGGCAATACTCATACCAATCCCTTTCTAACGGCTTATAATGTTAAGAAACCGGAAATCAGAAAAGACTTCCGGTTTACTTCAGCTTAATTTATTTGATACCAAAAGGTACAGCAATCAAATTATGCCATGTTGATCTTACGCATTTTTTTCATAAGACGCTTACGAGCAGCAGCCTTTTTCTTTTTACGCATAACGCTTGGTTTTTCAAAGTGTTGGCGTTTTTTCATTTCGGAAAGAATGCCTGCTTTTTCCACTTGTTTTTTAAAGCGACGCAAAGCGAGATCGAAATTGTATTCGTCTTCGTTCAAGAATACTCCGGGCACTAAAATCACCACCTTTTTAGGGTATTTTGTGTCAAAAAGGAATATAACGTCCCTTCATTTAACATGACACAGCGCACTCAATAAATGAGCGAAAAAATTTAATATACTATTTCAAAAAAAAAGACAAGTCTTAAATTGCAGACTTTTAAATTTTAATGTTCTGCACCGTGGTCTTTATTTTTCATATCTTTCATGGCGCCTCGGAAAACAAGAGCCAAACCCACGCCAAGACAGGTCAGAACGGCATAAAGCACGCCGAAAAAAACCACGTGGGAAGGGTCCCACAAAGGCAAATCCCAAGGAGCGGGGCTGTGAATGGTTTCCCCCATCTGCATCCAATTCATACGACTGGCCTCCAGTATAATGTATTATATTTCTATAGCCTGTTCCGTTTTTTCCGTCAAGCAGGAAAAAATTTAAATTTCAAACCCGGGCAAAAGAAAGAAAAAGTATATGGATTACAGCGACAAAGAAAAGAAATATTGTTTTGGCGTTCTCTGCGGACAGCTTTATGCCGGCAATCTGCAGAAAAAGTGCGTTTTGCCTGCATACATTCATGCAGTCAAGACACAGGGAACAATGAAAAAGAACCTTGCCCCGAGCCCTGCTTTCGGGTGATACGGCTCGATACCTGCACACCCTTTCGCAGGCTCTGCAGTTATCGCAGGAAGGACGCACCCTGAGGCGCCACGGCGAACACTTTGCCAGACAATTGACGACAACGCCCATCGGACAAAAGGCGGAGCAATGCATCATTGCCCCGTATTTTCTTGACAGCAATCCCAAAACAGCCGCACTCACGCTTATATAGGCCCAAGAAAAAAACAGGACCAACACCAAAGAACAGCCGTAATAACTCAGCAAAACAGCAGACAGACCGCCAAGAAAAAATACGGCATAACGGCTGAAACGGGCCGTTTTCCGCCATTTTTCAGGCAAAACCGACAGTTTTCCGCTTTCAGCCGCCGCATTGTCCAGCGAACCGAAATAACACAAATGACTGCACCATGCCGAACCCGTCAGCAATACGGCAAAAAGCACAAGCCCTGCCATAAAGCCGAAAGCTCCCCTATACAGTGCGCCGAACCAAATAAACGCAGGCACGGGAAAATGCAGTTTTCCGCTCATCAGAAATTTTTCAAGCCCCAAAAGCCCCAAAAAAAGCTGTATAAAAAAGACAAGGGTAAAAATCAGCCAAATACGCAGACGGTATTTGTTGTGGGTCCTGCTGTCGGAAAGTTTTTCAAAAACCCATACCCCGTACCAAGCCAGCATAAAAGCCTGAACAGACCCAAAAAGCGGGAAAAACCGTTCCGCAAGCAAAATATTCAGCGGCACATTCTGCGAAACAGCCTGAATAAGCATAAAACACAGCAAAAAAAGAACGGCCTTCAGTTTTTCATGCCGAGCTCCGGTGCCAGCCTCTCCCGCAGACAAAGCACAGTCCCTGTCCTGCTCTTCCCGCTTCAGCAGGACACACAGCAAAAGCGAAGCAGAACAAAGCGTCAAAAACGCCGTCATGCCGACAATGAACACGGCACTCCCCCACTCCCTGCCGAGTGCCAAGCGAAATTGCATAATACCGAAAGCTGTGCTAAGCCATTCCCATACGGCAAAATACAGAACAGCAAGCACGCTGTATTGTTTCCATGTCCGCTTTGCCCATGCAAATGCCGCAAAACCGAGCATGGACAGCGCAAGCCCGTACTGCCCCGCATACCAATAATGACAGGCAAAAACCCCGAGCATGACCGAAGAGAAAAAAGCAGAACGGCGGCAGCTTTCAACCATATTACAACCTTATTTGCTCTATGAAAATTCTTATTCTTTATTCCAGCGTCACGGGCAACACCAAAAGCCTTGCGCACAGCATACAGTCAAAAGAACACGACATCACCTGCATCGGCATTGAAAATTTTATCCGCAAAGCCCCTGCCCTGCAAAACAAGACAGGACAGGACAAAGATTTTTCGCCTGATGATTACGACCTTATTTTTCTGGGCTTCTGGGTATACAGAGGAAAACCTGATCCGCGCATGCTGCGTCTTATGCAGAGCCTGCACGGCAGACAAGTTGCCGTTTTCGGCACGCTGGCGGCTTGGCCCGATTCCGCCCACGCCCGAAAAGTCCTTGACTGCGCAAAAAACTGTCTGCAGAACAATGCCTTTCTCGGCGGTTTTTTATGCCTCGGCAGACTTACCGCCAAGCGGCTGGCAGAAAAAACAGCCCAAGGCACGGCACAGAAACACCCCATGACCGAAGACAGAAAACAGCGTCTTTTGGAAGGACAAAAACATCCGAACCAAGAAGATTTTTGCAGTTTTCAAAAATTTTTTGATCAGACTGCCGCATTGGCCAAAGAAAACGGCAAAAAGCACGGCCAAAAATCATGCTGATTTTCGGATACGCCTGAATGAAGCACCCTATACAGCGGCACTTTTTTTATTTGGCCCGTTTTGCCTTGCCGCTTATGCTGTCAATGCTTATTTCATAAACTGCGGTTCTCGCAAGGGAAGCGGAAATATCATGTTCCGCTTTATCCATGTGCTCGGGCAGATATTTTTCCGCAAGGGCAAACAAAACGGATTTTTTATAAACTTCATCGCTTACTTCACGCACCCTGCCGAAAATGACCGCGCTTTCAAAATACGTGGTAAAATTTTTGGCATAAACGGGCAGAGTATCCCCCACAACAGCCACGGAACAATATGGATTTTCAGCCATATTGGAGGCCTTGTGCCCCTTGTGCATGCCGCTGTGAAAATAAATTTTTCCTTCATAATACACAAAAGACAGCGGTACTGCATAGGGAATATTTTTGCTGTCGGCCGTTGCCATAACCATATATTCTGCCTTTTTTAAAATATCCTCACATTCCTGCAAAGAAATTTCCCTGTCTTTTCTGTGCATTGCCGGCAAATGTTCAAACATGCAAACCTCCAGAAAACAATTAATACCAAAATTCTTCTGTCCCGCATTCCCTTACAAAAAAAAACAGCCGGACAAACACAAATTCTTTCAGACCGTTTTTTCAGGCACAAACTGCGTTTTCTCGGAACAAAAAAAAGCTGTCCTGCTTGCGCAGGACAGCTTGAAATTTCTGGCTCCCCGAGACGGACTTGAACCGCCAACCTAGTGATTAACAGTCACCCGCTCTGCCTATTGAGCTATCGGGGAACAACCGAAAATGAATTTACTAAAATCTGCGCATTTGTCAAGAAAAAATTTTCAAAAAAAAATACATTTTTCTTTTTACAAAAAATATGCCGTAAAATCAACATACTGCAAAATTGAATTGAACGGGACAGCAGGCCTGTCCCGTTCGCACACGCCAACCGCAATATTCAGCCTTTATTATTAAAGGAGAATGCGCAAATCGTTTTCCACATCGGTAATGGGCGCTATTCCGAACTGTTCCGTCAGGAATTTTGCCACATTGGGAGAAAGAAAAGCAGGCAGGGTCGGTCCCAAGTGAATATTTTTCACCCCAAGATACAGCAGAGACAAAAGCACGATTACGGCTTTCTGCTCATACCATGCCACATTGAACGCAAGGGGCAAATCATTGATATCCTCAAGCCCGAAAACTTCCTTAAGCTTCAGGGCAATGACGGCAAGAGAATAGCAGTCGTTGCACTGGCCCGCGTCAAGCACGCGCGGAATGCCGCCGATATCGCCCAAATCAAGTTTATTATATTTATATTTTGCGCAGCCTGCGGTAAGAATAACCGTATCTTTGGGCAGAGCCTTGGCAAAATCCGCATAATATTCACGGCTTTTCTGACGGCCGTCACAGCCTGCCATAACCACAAATTTTTTAATAAGTCCCTGCTTCACTGCATCAACAACCTTATCCGCAAGGGCAAGAACCTGATTATGCGCAAAACCGCCGATAATTTCGCCCTGTTCCAATTCCGTCGGAGCGGCACAGGTTTTGGCAAGACTGATGATTTCGGAAAAATCCTTATCCTTTGCATATTCGCCCGCAATATGCCTGCATCCAGAAAATCCTGCGCAGCCTGTGGTAAAGAGCCTGTCTTTATAGCTTGCCTTGGGCGGAACAAGGCAGTTGGTGGTCAACAGCACGGGACCGTTGAATTTTTCAAATTCTTCTGTCTGCTTCCACCATGCATTGCCGTAATTGCCCGCAAAATGGGCATATTTTTTAAATTTGGGATAATAATGGGCAGGAAGCATTTCTGAATGGGTATAAATATCCACTCCGCTGTCTTTGCTTTGTTCGAGAAGTTCTTCCAAATCCGCAAGGTCATGGCCTGAAATCAGAATGCCGGGACGGTTTCTGACACCGATATTGACCTTGGTAATTTCGGGATGTCCGAAAGTTTCCGTATTTGCTTTGTCAAGAAGCGCCATTGCCTGTACACCCATTTCTCCTGTTTTCACGGCATGGGCAATAAGTTTGTCAAGATCGGCGTCCTGCAGGAGCATGGCAAGGCTTTCCTGCATAAAAACATACAGATTTTCATCTTCATACCCAAGCGCCGCGGCATGCTTCAAATAGGCTGACAAGCCTTTCAGACCGTAAGCAATCAGTTCCTTCATACTTCTGATATCAATGTTTTCAATGGACAAAATGCCGACGGTACGGGCTTTTTGCATAATTTCTTCTTCGCTTTCGGCATGCCACAGCGCATGAACGGAAAGAGAGGAAACATCGCCGAGTTTTGCCAGCAATTCTTTTTTAAACGCAAGACTTTGTTTAATCCGTGCCATGAATACGCCATCGTCAAAATTGGCATTGGTAATGGTGGTAAAAAGATTAAGATTGACATAACGGTTTATCCCGCCGTCAACAGCAATTCCCTGCCTGCGCGCATGAACTGCGGCTTCACAGAGGGTCTTGGTCACATACATGAGCATATCCTGCAAATTGGCGGTTTTGGCAGTTTTTCCGCAAACGCCGTTTTTGGTGCACCCCGTATTTCCTGCCGTTTCCTGACACTGAAAACAAAACATTGCCGTATTTTCCATAGGAATTCTCCTTTATTGTTTTTTTACGCGGCAGATTTCTGCCCTGTGCCTTTACCTTAACGCAAAACCAAAATAATTCTGTTGGAAAAACAACAAAACAAAAGTCCCCCGAAAAAAATTCGGGGGACACAGTGAAATAAAACAATTTTATTTGCTTATTCGGCTTTCATGGCACGGGCCTGTTCAAAAAGTTCGCGCCATTTCGGTGCATCGGGGAAAAGAGCCTTTGGCTCGGAGAACGTTTTTCCTTCAAAGCCTGCAAAGTCTTTTCCGTAGCGGTACATTCTGTGGGTATAGTTGAACATAAGGTTGATTTCCGCAGGAATGGCATCTTCATCGGTCAAAAGTGCCGTGGGAACGCCTTTTACCCATGGGTTGACATATTCCCAAACAACTTCCGGTTTTTCCGTCTGAGTGATTTCAAAGGCGTGGCCGGTATTGGAAGATGTCACAAAAATATTGCCGTTGGACAGTTTTTGGGCTGCGCCCTGATATGCGGAATAGAAGCTGTTCAGGTTTACCGCACTGTATTCCCATACAATTTTGTTTTGCTTAATATCAAGAATAACAACACGGGAACGGTTCTTTTCGGGATGCTGCCAGCCGTTGTCAAAAATCATGATTTTGTTGTCGCCGAGCCATGTTGCATTGTGAGGACCGAAAAGAACTTGGTCATTGGCTTTGATCCAGCTGGGAGCAACGCCCTTGCCGTGAGTGGATGGGTTGCCGAAACGGTATTCGATTTTGCCAGTTTCTTTGTTGATGAGGAAAATTTCACCGAAGTTTCTGGAGCAAATAATAATCTGATTGGTTTCGGGAATATAATCAATGCTGTTCAAGTGCGTCCAGTCGGAGTTGTTGTAATAGTCATGGGTAGGCAGAATATAATTAAGGTTGAACTGATCTTCTCCCATGCCTACATGATCCCACACATGCCAAGACCAAACTTCTTTGCCCTGCGGGTCAACTTCTACGAGCATGTCGGGCCAAATGCCGTCATACTGCATGCCGTCGTATGTTTTCGGATTTTCCTTGGAAGGCAGGGTTCCTTTTGCTCTGCCTTTGGCATAGGCTTCTTCAGCGGTTTTGTATTCCCACAGAAGAACCAAGGTATTGCCGTTCGGCAAGCGCTTGAAGCAATGGTGCTGGCATTGGTTTTCGCCTGCTTTGTACTCCCAAACCACATTGCCTTCCCAGTCAATTTCCTGAACACCCGTTCCGCCGCCTGCAAAAGGAACGGGAGAACCGTCACGGAAGCCTCTCAGCAAATTGCCGTTGGGAAGAAATTCCGCATACAGACCGGGACGGTATTTGGTTTTCCATTCATGCACAATATTGCCTTCCATATCAAGAAGGAAACTGCTTGTGCCGGTATTGGGTGAAATCAGCGTATATCCGTCATAAGCTTTTTCCTGATTCCAGCGGATAACGCCCGTAGGAGTCTGAAAGGATTCCACTGCATGGGCAGGTGCATGGAAACCGACAATTAAGCCCAAAGCCAAAAGACAGCCTGCAGAAAGTTTTTTCATACTAATCTCCACAAATAACCATAAAATTTTTCAGCGAAAATCCTTGTCCAAATTTTCACTTTATTGATATATATCTTAAAATTCATGGCAATTATGTAGCATAGGCTACATTTTCCGCAAGAATGCATAAAAAAACTCCCCTTTTTTCGGGGAGATTTTTATTTAAAGAGAAAAACAGTATATTTTTATTGAGCAAGTTCCGCTTTAAAAAGATTTTCCCGAAGTGCGGAGCGGTATTTGAGCATCATGGCATCTTCCACGGGTTTCAGTCCCTGCAGGCCCTGCGGCATTTCCGCAGTCACTTTGTCCACAAAAATAGGAAGCTGGTGTTCGCCGCAGGCGTCAAAAACCATTTTACCCGCTTCCAAAGCCATGGCTCGGGTAGGCCAGCTTATTTGCCCGTCAATGGAAAGAGGGCTTGCCAGATAACGGATTTCGCTGTTTCCAAAACCTTTGGCCAATGCAATGGTTTTGGCAAGATCTTCCTTGTCAAGAGGTGCGCCGTACAGGCTTTCGTAAACTTTTGCGTCACCCAAAATATTGAGCTGGAGTTTTGCAGTCACATTGAGTGCAAGGATTTTTTCCAGCAATGCGCTGTTTCTTCCGTCCGTCTGCATGCAGATGCTCAATCCGCCTGCTGCGAGGTGCTTTGCCAAGGTAAGAAAATTTTCTTCCTGTTCTTTCGGACAGCAGGAAAGATACAAACCTGAAATCCAGCCGTGGAGCAAATCACTGCGGGTTACGGCGCCGCTGTTTTTAAGTTCGTCGCCTGAAAGCATGTAGGCAATAACTTCGCCGCTGCCCTGACGGATTACTTCACCATTATAAAAAAGCGGAAATTCGACGCCTTCCGGGTTGCGGTAAATTTTCGGCCGGTTGGTTCTGTAAAAGGTATTAAATTCTTCTGCCTGAGCTTTAAAATCAATGGTGCCGTAAGGAATATTGCGGTCGTTCAAAAAAGCTTTAACGATTTTGCAGCGGATACAATCGGGTGCGGTGTACAAAGTAATGTCCATAATTCTTTCCTTTTCAAAGTAATTTCGGTTAAAAATATTTTTGCGGCAGATACTGTTTTCCGTTTGTGCCTTTGTTAACTTTCTTATACACGGCACTGAAAATTAAAACTGTAACCTTAATTACACTTTGAAGATTTTTTTATTTTTTCTGCTATACTGCGGACATAAAAAAACAGCCGCGGCAAAACCGCAGCTGCTTTTTATTTCATGCAGACAAAAAATTAATTTCCGTCAGGATCTTCCACGGAAGCCACGCAAAGAGCATTGCTGCCTTCATAGGGAGTGCAGCCTTCAACCTGAACTTCCCTTACCCTGTCGCCGAATGCTGCGGCACCGGGCACACGGAACGTTTTGACGTCAAGGGGAACAATGGGGGTTTCTGCTGGTTTTTCAACCTGCGGCACCCATTCATAGGGAACACGGTATGCACGGTAGGTCATATTCATGGGAACCATTTTTCCTTTATAGGGAGAGATAAATTCCCAAACAAGCTCATGGTCCTTGGTCACTTCAAACACTCGGCCGTCGGAACCTTCGGTAATAAGGGTATTGCCGTTGGGCAGACGCTGCATGCCGCTGATGAAGGGGCTGTAAAAACGGTTGGAATCCATGGGCATAAGGTGGCCGGCTTCCTCAGGGGTGTACTGCCATACGATTTTTTTGGCAACGGGATCTATTTCAAGCACGCGGGAATAATCGCGGAGAGCCGCTTTGACGCCCGTAGGAGCACCCGGGTTCGGATTGTCGTAACCGCCCCAGCCGCCGTTGTCAAACACAAGAATATTGCCGCCGCCGGGGAGTGTATGCGGAATCATGTGCGCATGGTGCTGACCTATGATCCAGCCAATGGCTTTTTCTTCGGGAGTAGCGTTGTAATCGGGACCGAGCTTCCAAACTATTTTGCCGGTAGCTTTTTCAATAATGAAAATAATATTGGTTTCACGGCCGTCCGCAATAATATTGTCAGGATGGAAACGCTTGTCGCCCTGATCATACCATTTGTTGGGACCAAGCACGGACATGGAGTTGATGTGCATCCAGTCGCCCATGCCTTCAGGCTGTGTCGGACGGTAGTTGGGGTTGCGGCAAAGAGCGTTTTTGGCTGCTTCGCTGAAACCGAATTCGTCAAAATGATCGGAGCAGCGCCATTCCCAGATGATATCGCCGTCCCAGTCAACTTCCAAAATTACGTCATCAAGAAGAAGTTTATCGGTAATTTTTTTGTTGCGCACGTTTTTATGGCAAAGCACAAGGGTATTGCCTTCCATGGATTTTGGCTCCATGTCCGGCGCATAATAGCCCACGGTGCTTCCTTCCCGCTGAAAATCATGGTGATAGCGTGCCATCCAGCGGGGTTCGTAACCCGGATCTTCAATATATTCGTTGCGGTCAAATTTCCAAACTTCTTTGCCGTCCCAGTCAAGCTGTACCACATCGGTTTGGTCCTGTACGGAATATTTGCCCGTACGGCGGCCGCGGCTGGTTACAAGATAGCCTCCGGGGAAAATTTTATTGGGAAAACCGTGAACGCCTTTCCAAACGTTATGTTCGCGTCCGTTCATGTCCATAAGCACGGCACCGACTTCCTGTGCCTGAAAAATTGTCAGTCCGTTCCAGCACTTATCAGGATTGTAAACTGTAACCCCAGTGGGGTAAATGGTTGGATGACCCATAATATACCTCCAAAATCTAAATAATTATCGTAAATTGTTACATGATCCATTTCCAATACGGAATGGCAACTGCCAAGAGGAAGGGTATGGCCATAATCATGCGTATGGCAAGAACCTTAACCATGCTTCCGAAATGAATGTAGCCAAAGCTGTAGAAAAGCAGCACAACGGCAAATTCATAGGGGAAAATATAGTTGTCCAAACCGATTTGGAAAGCCAAATAAATAATTTTCGGTTCCACGCCGAGTTCAAGTCCCAGTTCAACCAAGGGAGAAGTAAGGGACGCCGTGGCCGCAAGCGGCGTGAGCAGGAAGTTGGCGACAACGCCCACAAGGTAGCCGAAAACGCCTGCGCTGTAAGCGGAAAGACTGTCAATGTAAACAAACAGGTTGCCGGCAAGCCAATTGGTCACTTTCAGGAAATTGCCCGCACTGCCGATAGCCATACAGCCCATGATGAAAAACAAAGGCGTAAAGTTTACTTTTTTCAGGTTGTCGGCATTCATCAGGCCCACTTTCGGCAGAAAACTGATAAAAGCAACCAAAATAAGCGTCATGCCTGCGCCGAAACCGTGCAGTTTGTCGGTAACCAGCATAACAAGGGTGAAAATCATAAGGCCTGCGGCAATCTTTTCCGAAAGCTTCATGGGGCCAAGTTCCTGATAGCGCACCAACAGCGCCGCGCGCAGTTCTTCTTTTTTCACTTTGCTCGGCAGCACTGCTGCAACAACAGCCACGGACAAAACTGCAAAAACCGTTGCAGGCACAAAAGCCCAGCTTGCATACTGCAGCCAGCTTGTTTTGGTCTGCAGAATATTGTCCACCAGCTGCATGCCCATAACAAGATCGCCGCCGCCCGTCAGAAAGCAGTTTTTGGAACTGGCAACAGCCACCAAGCCCGCAAGCATGAGCGCCGTGGCTTCGCGGGACTGTTTTTGGAAATCCAAAGATTCACACAGGCTGACAATGATTGCGCAAAAAATAACAGCCTTGCCCGTAATGGCGGGAACAAGGGGGTTAATGATAAATGCGGCAATCATAATGCCCCAGATTGTTCCCATAAAGGAACCGCCCATGGCTTTCATGCAGGCAAGGCCTATGCGTTTGCCAAGACCTGTTTCCTGCAGGATTTTGCACAAAATAAAGCCGCCGATAACAATATTCGGCACATCGGAAGACCATGGGCCGTACACAACCTTGGAAGGCACTGCGCAGAATGCCATATACAGAACGGGCAGCATCAAACCGGTTGCAACGTCATTGATTAAATCCATTGCCCAAATCATCACAACCCACAGGGTAATGACAAGAAACATTGCCATGTGGTGAGTCAGTTCTTTTTCGTCAATGGGCAGCATGAAGTAAAGCAGTGCGGGAACAGCAAAGGTTGCCAGCCACTTTACGGCCAATTTCAGCGAGATATTTTTTTCCACAGCCTGAGCCATAACAACTCCTCATGAAAAGTGTTTTTTTGTGTTACAATTTTCACATAATTATTGTATAGTAAAATTTTCCTCAAAAAAATGTAGTGTCAACTACATTTTTACTTTTTATTTTTTTTTTTTTTTGATACAGTAGTTTTGAGGTGAATATGGAAAAC
>CALUWZ010000034.1 GCA_944324625.1 uncultured Mailhella sp.
GTGCAGATTCCCGTTATTGCCAGCGGAGATCTCTTCAGTGCCGCCGACGGCGTGCGCGTGCTTATGGAAACGGGCGTCAATGCGGTGATGTATGCACGGGGAGCCATGAGCAATCCCCGTATTTTCCGCGAGCATGCGCTTTTGCTGCAGCATGTGCGGGAACACGGCTTAAAAAGTACGGAAATTCCAAGTATTGAAGAACTGTTTCCTAAAAGCCCCGAACAGATAAAAGCAGACCTTTACGAGCTGATCAACAGGCATCTGGCCTATGCCAAAACCTATTGTCCGCACCGTGCCGTTCTGCAGATGCGCACTATTGTTCCCCGTTATGTAAGACATTTGGAAAATGCCAAAATTGTCCGTCAGGAGCTTATCAAGTGCCGCAGTTTTGAGGATATCGACAGGGTGATCGCGGAATTTTTTGCGTAATTTATTATTGTTGGCAATTTGCAGGCTGAAGTTTATGCGCAGACAGTTTTTGTGTTAATATTCCGTTTGGGGGCATGAGGTTTTTTGCAGTATACTGCAGAAAAATACCTTTTGCCGGAAATCGGGAAAACAGCGTTCTGAGCAGAATATTTTGCAAAGTGAAATAAAAAAACTCCGAAATTTTCGGAGTTTTTTTATTTTTATGCCAAGGCTGTTTTCAGTCCCAAATAGGGGATGTCAGCCTTTCTTTTTTCGGGGATAAGTTCTTCGTAGCTCAGGTATTGGTCGCTGTGGGTGTAAATTTCGCGCAGGAATTGGTTGTTGTGCTGATGGCCTGAGCAGCGGACTTCAAAAGCGCCCTGCAGAGGCATGCCGAACATGGCCATGTCGCCCACAAAGTCCAGAATTTTATGGCGTACGAATTCGTCGGCAAAGCGCAGGCCTTCAGGGTTCATAATGCCGTCATCGTCCACGACAATGGCGTTGGCAAGGGAACCGCCGAGAGCAAGGTTTTTGCTGTGCAGGTATTCCACTTCCTTCATAAAGCCGAAGGTTCTGGCAGAGGCGATTTCATCAAAGGTTTCAGGAGTTATTTCAAGGGCAAGACGCTGTTTCCCGATGACTTTGTTCGGAAAGTCAATGGTGTAGTCCACGTAAAAGCCGTCATAGGGGCGTGCGTTGATGGTTTTGCCGTTGGCCTCGAAAAGGAAAGGCCTGGTGATTTTTGCCACTTTGCGCAGGGCATACTGGGAACGCAGACCCGCTTTTTTTATAAGATTGGTGATGGGCAGGGCAGAACCGTCCATAATCGGGATTTCTTTTCCGAAAATATGGCATTCCACGTTGTCGACGCCAAGGGCAAGCAAGGCTGCCATAAGGTGTTCCACCGTGGAAACGTGGGTATGCTCGTTGCCGAGCGTAGTGGCGAGTTCCGTTGTCATGACAACGAACGGATTTGGTTTTATTACCTGAACATCTTTTTTGCCGTGTATATGAAAACTAATGCCTGCGCCAATTTTAGCAGGGAGAAGTTTCATTTCCACATCTTTGCCGGAATGAAGACCGATACCCGTATAATTGATTGCGTGCATTAATGTTTGCTGAAGCATAAATAATCCTTTGTTAATCACTTTGATAATTATGCAATAAATAAGCAAAAAGCATGCCATGTGCAGGATTAAATTTAATCTTGTATTAATAGCATGTTATAAAATTGAGGAACAGCAGGGATTTGTGTTGTTTTTGCCACACAGGCATTTTTGCCACAAAACTGTGGCGATTTTAACACAATAAAAAGTCTAGAGAAATTATAATATACTTTTCGCAGGTTATGGTTTATAACGTGCAAAGGAGGTTTTATGCAAGCCAGAGAATACAGACCTGATATAGATGTTTTGCGGGCCATAGCCGTTTTGTCGGTTATTTTTTATCATGCGCATGTACCGTTTTTCAGCGGCGGTTATGTGGGCGTAAGCATTTTTTTTGTGATTTCCGGGTATTTGATTACAGGAATTATCAAGCGCAAACTGGAAAACGGCACATTCAGCTTTGCAGAGTTTTACGAAAACCGTGTCCGCCGAATTTTTCCTGCATTGTTTTTTATGGTCTTTTGCGTTATGCTTTTTGAATGGGTTACTTCTGTTAATGTTGTTGAACGGAGGGATGTGTTCAGTTCTGCAAAACGTGTTCTTCTGACAATACCTAATATTTATTTTTACCTGAATACCAATTATTTTGACCCTGCCGCTGAAACCATGCCGCTGCTGCACACATGGTCTTTGGGTGTTGAAGAGCAGTTTTATTTTGTTTTTCCGCTGCTTTTATTTATAACGTATATCTATCTATATAAGTTAAATAAAAATAAAATTATCCGTCTTTTGTCTGTTCTTTTTTTGGCCAGTTTTGTTTTTTCCGTTATTTTTGTTTTTTACAATCAGAAATTTACATTTTATATGCTGCCGACAAGAGCCTGGGAGCTTATTACGGGCAGTTTGCTTGCCTATTCGCAGTGGACGCCCAAGGAACAAAAAGCAAAAGTATTTTTGGTTTGTCTTGGTTTGCTGCTTATGGCAGGGGCTGTAGTCGGATATACGGATAATATCTATCCGGGCTTTTGGGCTTTGGTTCCCTGTCTTGGTGCTGCATTGTACATTGCTGGAGGTACAGGGCTGACTTCTTCCTTGTCTTTGATTACAAAAAACAAGGTATTGGTTTTTATCGGAGTTGTTTCTTATTCTCTGTATTTGTGGCATTGGCCAGTTTTGGTTTATTACCAAAACTGGCTGTTCCGCCGTGAAATTGATATAGTAAGTGCGTTGGTTTTGTTTGCCGTTATTTTTGCAGTATCCGTTTTTTCATGGCGTTTTATCGAAAAACCGGTGCGGCAGAAACCTGTTTTTAAAAGACGCGGCGTATTGTGGACAGGAGTAGCCTGTTGTTTTGGTATTTTTATGCTCTTTGTCAATAATTTTTCGTTTGGGGTTTCTGTTGAAAACGGAAGATACCGGTATACGGGCGGTCAATATCCGTCGGAATATAAGACGGAAAATCCTTCCGAAAAGGTTCTTTTGATAGGTGACAGCCATTCAGGGCATTTAGTACCGCTTTTGTACAGTCTCGCCAAGGAATATCAGGCGGATTTTTATCATGTGCCTGTAGCATTGTTGGGTACATACAATAATTGGCATTCGATTTCTGAAAGGGAAGACAGGCAAAAGGCCGAAGCTTTTTTAACTGATATTGTCCGAAAAGGTAAATATGACGTAGGAATTGTTGCCTATCGTTATGATTATCATTTGCGGGGGGTTGATATAGTAAGAAAAAATACTGTTTTTGACCCATTGAAATCATTTGATAATCCTAAACTTTCTCCGGAAAGGGTTCTCTTTGCTGCTTTGGAAAAAACAGTACGGATTTTTAAGGAAAACGGGGTAAAACGGATATATTTTGTTTCTTCCGTTCCGCAGGCAAAATCTTTGGTCAGAAATTCTGCCAATAAATTGGATTTTTTGTTTGGATGTGATGAAAAATTGATTAATTTTGTTTTGGGTGAAAGCAGGGAAGAATATGAGGAAAGAACCAAAAACGTATATGCCGTTCTTCATGAACTTGCAGAAAAATATTCCGATGTTTATATATTGAACCCGGCACCGTATTTTTTAAATCAGGAAAAGACCGGATATGATGTGGTAAAAAATTATGTCTGTTATTATCCTGATGACGATCATTTAAGCAAAGAAGGGGTTTTTTTGCTGAAACCGCTTTTTGAACCTCTTTTTGCGCATGAATAGGAAACAGGCCGCTCCGCCAAAATTTTGCTTTACTATTAGCCTGCAATACAGTAATTTTTGGGCATAGACTGTCTTTAATCTGTTTAAGTGAGGCATATATGGCTATCCAAAAATGGCGACATAAGGATTTATTGGACGTTAGTTATTTGTCCGAAGAAGAAATTCTGTTTATTTTGGACAATGCGAAACGTTTTCAGGAAGTGAATTTAAGAGCGGTGAAAAAGGTTCCTACATTGAAAGGAAAAACTGTCACCCTTTTTTTTGCCGAACCGAGCACCAGAACCAAGCTTTCTTTTGATACGGCTGCAAAACGCCTTTCCGCGGATTCGTTTTCCCTCGGCAAAAGCGGTTCAAGCCTGCAAAAGGGGGAAAGCCTGAAAGATACGGCCCTGACCCTGCAGGCCATGCATCCCGATATTATCGTTATCCGCGATTCCAGTTCGGGCGCAGCCCAGTTTTTGGCGGAACGGCTCGAGTGCAGCGTTGTCAACGGCGGTGACGGCTGGCATGCCCACCCCACGCAGGCACTGCTTGACGCATTTTCTCTCCGTGAGGCATGGAAGGGGGAATTTGCAGGCAAAACACTGCTTATTTTGGGCGATATCAATCACAGCCGCGTTGCCCGTTCCAATATTAATCTGCTGACCCGTTTTGGCGTAAACGTACGCATTTGCGCGCCGAAAACGCTTCTTCCCCGCAATTTGGACAATTTTCCCGTGCAGGTTTATTCCGATCTGAACAAGGCTGTACAGGGCGTCGATGCCGTTATGTGCCTGCGTCTGCAGCTGGAACGTCAGGCAGCCGGCCTTTTGCCGGACCTTGGCGATTATTCCCGCCGTTACTGCCTTTGCATGAAACATCTCAGGGAAGCTAAAGATGGTGCCAAAATCCTGCATCCCGGACCCATGAACAGGGGACTTGAAATTTCTTCCGAAATTGCCGACTGTGCCGACAGCCTTGTATTGAATCAGGTATCTGCGGGCGTTGCCACCAGAATGGCGGTTTTGTATTTGTACGGCACCAGAAACGACGGCGCGGCCCTTACGCCGCAAATGGGGGAATAAGATGATTTTATTTAAAAATGTTGCCTATCTCGGAAAAAAACTCGACCTTCTTGTTACGGAAAATGCCGAAGAAAACAGCACGCTCGGTTTCAGTTTTGACCCTGAAGACGGTTTTCACAAACACTGCCTGAATTACGGCGCCAATTACGGCAAGCAGGGCGGCCGCATTGTTGCCCTGCATGAAAATATCGCCGCGCCCGAAGGCTGCACCGTGCTTGATATGGACGGCAAAATCCTTTTCCCGAGCCTTATTGACGTGCATGTGCATTTCCGCGATCCGGGCATGGAGTGGAAAGAAGATATCAATACGGGGCTTAATGCCGCCCTGCACGGCGGATATTCCCATGTCCTCTGCATGGCAAACACCGCACCCGTGAACGACAATGCAGGCATTACCCGCTATATGCTCGAAAAAGCAAAAAATACACATCCTGACGGGCCGTTTCTGCACCCCGTTGCCGCCGCAACCCTCGGACTTAAGGGTGAAGCGATGGCGCCTCTCGGCGAAATGGCTGAAGCCGGCTGCATTGCCGTTTCCAATGACGGCGTACCGCTTATAAGCACGGAAATTGTACGCCGTGTCATGGAATATGCCAGTGATTTGGATATGCTTTTTATAGACCACTGCGAAGACCCGTATCTTGCCCGCGGCGCGCACATGAACGAAGGAGATTTGTCCGCAAAGCTCGGCGTCAAAGGCCAGCCCGACATCGGTGAAGCCCTGCAGGTAGCCCGTGATGCGCTCTTGGCGGAATATCTGAATATTCCCGTGCATATTGCCCATGTTTCCTGCCGCAGAAGCCTTGAGGAAATCAAGCGCGCCAAAGCCAGAGGCATTAATCTTACGGCAGAAACCTGCCCTCATTATCTGCTTTTGGACGAAACCGCAGTTGACAATTACAATACAAACGCAAAAGTCAATCCGCCCCTGCGCACGTGGGACGACGTCATGGCCATGCGCGATGCGGTCAAAACAGGGCTTATTGACTGCATGATTACCGACCATGCTCCCCATGCCGCCCATGAAAAGGAAAATCCGCTGGATATGGTTCCCAACGGCATAAGCGGTCTGGATACGGCGCTTACCCTGCTGTGGCAGCTTGTGGAAGAAGGCGTGTTCACGCAGGAAGATATTGTCCGCACTTATACGGAAAATCCCGGAAAGCGGTTCAAACTTCCGTACAATACCTTTAAAGAAGGTGATCCTGCCGACTTCTTCTTCTTTGATCCGAGCATTGAATGGGAAGTAAGCAAGGAGAATTTTTATTCCAAGTCCGCCAATACGCCATTTCTCGGCAGGATGCTGAAAGGCCGTGTGTGCGCCCATTATCTCGGCGGCAAAAAAGTTCTGTAAAGCCGAATTTTCAGCAATATAAAAAAAGCCGTTTTCAAACGGCTTTTTTTATTCCTGACTGTGTTCTTTTTTCTTTTGAAATTCAATCAGTTTTCTGAAATAAGATACGGATTTGTCCATTCCCAGATTGGCAGGCTGGGTCAGATGCCAATATCTGTTGGTGGGGTCGAAATTTAGGCGGTTCAGTCTGCGTTTTTGTCCCAGTGTCAGCAGATTTTCTTCATTATAATCAAATGCTGTGTTTTCGTTTTTTTTATTCATTTTTTATTCTCTTTTTATTTTCCGGACTAAGTATTGTATAATGATAATAAGGCGTTTTGCTGTTTTGTCAAATACGGTTCCATAGAGTTTCTGCAATGGGATAATTGCAAGGCATGCTGAAGATTATAACGTATTATTGAAGAAGGTTTGCTGTGAATGCATTTGCTGTGCTGAAGCCGTGAATTTTTCGGATAAGATTTATTTATCCAGCAGCCATAAAAAAAGGAAACCTGACGGTTTCCCAAAATGGTCGGGACGACTGGATTTGAACCAGCGGCCTTCTGCTCCCGAAGCAGACGCGCTGCCAAGCTGCGCTCCGTCCCGAAATTTATCTAATGCCTGAATTAGCGGGCAATTACGCGGAAGTTGTCACGGCGGTTAGCAGACCATACTTCTTCGCCGGTACCTTCAACTACTGGTTTTTCTTTGCCGTAGCTGATGATTTCCAATTGGTTGGGGTTTACGCCGAGAAGTACGAGGTATTCATAAGCAGCCTTGGCACGGCGTTCGCCGAGAGCAAGGTTGTATTCCTGAGTGCCGCGTTCGTCGGTGTGGCCTTCAATTCTTACGCGGATGCTTGGGAATTGACGCATAATAGCAGCTTTTTGGTTAAGAACTTCACGGTATTCGTCTTTGATGTCGTATTTGTCGAAGTCAAAGTAAATGATACCGTCGGAAATTTGTTGTGCTGCAACGTCAATAGCTGCTGGACCTTGTTGTTCGGTTGGTGCAACAGGTGCAGTTTTAGAACATGCGGCAGCAAAAACTACCATAAACAAGAGAGCAAGAACTTTTAAACTCTTCATATTTTAACTCCTAAACGCCAACAGAACAAAGTCTATTAGTTTATTTATAAAAACGTTGTGAAAAAGTGTTTATCGGGAAAATTTGTAACTGTCAAGTAAAATTCCAAAAAAATTTAATTTTTTTCATTTTGCTTTTTTGGGGAATAAATAAGCAGGATGACACTGAAAAATATGGCGGCAACACCGAAAAATCCCTGTACGGACAGAGGCTCTTTCAGTACCGCAAAACCGAGTACGGCGGCGCCGAGAGGTTCGGCAAGGCTGAGGGTGGCTGCTTTTGCCGTATTGCAGGTGCGCAGGCCTGCCATGACAAGGCAGTAGGGCAGGGCTGTTGTGACTATGCCTATGCCGAGGGCGACAGCCGTGCCGTGCAGGGTGAAAATCCAGCGGAAAGGAAAGAAAAACCAAATGGGCAGAAGCAGGACCGATGAAGCAAGAAATGCCCATGTCATAACCGTTATCGGGCTGTTTTTCTGCACCAGTTCCTTGCTTTGGGAGAGGTAAAAGGCGTAGATAAATCCTGCGCAGACAGGAAAAATCATGGTTTTCAGGCTGAAATCTTCAGTGTTTCCGCCGCCCTGAAAGTTGATGAGCGCAAGCCCCGCAATGGCAATGGCCGTGCTTGCGTACCATTTGGCCGAAGGGCATTCCCGATACAGCACGAGGCCGAGCAGTGCCGCGGAAATGGGCACCATGGCAATGGCAACAACTGTGCCCACGGCAACGCCTGCGTCCAGAACGCCCAGAAAAAAAGTGAGCTGATAGCCTGCAAGCGCTGCTGCTGACAATATAAATTTTGTCATGCTGAAATTTTTCGGCAGCAGGAGTTTTTTTTGCACAAAACTGAACAGCATGAGAACAATGCCCGCAGTCAGAAGACGCAGGGCGCCCATGACAAAGGGAGTGGCTTCGGAAGGAGCCAGAGCCTGAATGGTGCCCGAGCCGCTGAAGAATAAAGCGCCGATAAAAACAAAAAGTGAGCCGTCATTTTGGGATTTGTTCATAGAGACCTTTTCTGCATGGAATAAATTATTTTTTCTATGCCAGAAAACGGAATAAATGGCAAGATGTTCCCTGTTTTTGCCTTTCAGTGTGCGGACGGTCGGCCTCAGTGCTGAGAGGGGGAAGAGGGTGCGGGCTTTTGCGGCATGTCCGAATATGTCCGAATATGCCTGAACAAGCCCGAAACGGTTCGGCATCACAGCATATTGACGGGGTCAAGGTCAAAGCTTATGCGCATGCCGCAGTTTTGCAGCATGCTTTGTTTCGGCAGGCAGGAGGCGTAAACGCTGCGTATGCTGTTCCAGCTGTCGGCGCGGATAAAGCACTGAAAGCGCAGTCTGCCCTGCAGAAGGGCGATGGGAGCAGGAATGGAACCTGTGCAGCGCAGGCCCTGCGCCGTTGCTTTTTGTTTTAACTCCTTAATAAACCGTTCCCAGACTGCCTGTCCGTCCTTTGCTTTTTCTTTGGGAAAAGAACAGCGCACAAGGGCCAGTTTTGCAAAGGGCGGATAATTGCGTTTTTTCCGCTGTTCTATTTCCTGACGGTAAAAGGTCAGGTAATTTCCTTTTAAAATATGCTGCCAAAAGGGATTTTGCCTGTCACGGGTCTGAATGATGACTCTGCCTTTTTTTTCGCCGCGTCCTGCCCTGCCCGATGCTTGGGTGATGAGCTGAAAGGTGCGTTCCAAGGCGCGGTAGTCGGGAAAATTGATGCCAAGGTCCGCGTCGGCGATAACGGCAAGGGTTACGTCCGGAAAATGATGTCCCTTTGAAAGCATTTGCGTGCCCACCAGTATTTGGGCTTCTTTGTTGGCAAAGGTGTTTAAAATTTCTTCCATTCTGCCTTCTTTTCTGGTGCTGTCTTTGTCAAGGCGGAGGATTTTGGGCGGAAAATCGGAAGAATTGCGGAAAAGCTCGGTTATGTATTCTTCAATGCGTTCCGTTCCGTCACCGAGGGGTATGCCGTGCAGATTTCCGCAGTCGGGGCAGGGGCTCGGCACGGGGCGGGTATAGCCGCAGTAGTGGCAGGACAGGATTTCCCGTTTTTTGTGGTAGGACAGGGAAATATCGCAGTGCGGACAGCGGGCTGTTTTTTTGCATTCCGTACAGAACATGACGGGCGCATAGCCGCGTCTGTTCAGCATGATAATGGCCTGCTCGCCTTTTTGTATGCATTCTTTCAGTGCCAGAACCGTTTCGGGCGCAAACGTCTGCGATGTTTTGGAGATATCGGCCAAGGTGATTTCGGGCAGACTTGCGTTTCCTATGCGTTCCTGCATTTCATAGCGCGGATACAGTCCCTGCTCCGAGGCATAATAGGATTTTATGTCGGGCGTGGCAGATCCCATGAGAAAAAGTCCGTTGTTTTGGTGCGCCCTGTACCATGCAATGTCTTTGGCATGGTATAAAAGCCCTTCGTCCTGCTTGAAGGAGTCATCGTGTTCTTCGTCCAGAATTATGAGCCCGAGATTGCTGAGGGGCAGAAACAGGGCTGAGCGAGTGCCCACCACAAGGCGGGCCTGCTGATGCTGCGCACAGGCTTTAAAAGTTTTTTCTTTTTGTTTGGGGCTTTGATAGCCGTGATACAGGGTTACGGGCAGATTTCTGTTCATGGCGTCCTGACGGAGTTTTAAGGCAATGGCCACTTCCGGCGCAAGCAGCAGCACGGATTTTTCTTCCTGCAGGGCTTTGCGGGCAAGTTCCAGATACAGTGCTGTTTTGCCGCTTCCCGTAACGCCGAAAAGCAGGGCCGTTTGGCTTTTTGCGCTGTCTTTTGCAAGGGCGGGCGCAAGGCTGTCAAAAATTTCCTGCTGCTTGGCATTGAGAGGAAAAACCGGCATGGGCGGAGGAAGAAAATCTTCGCTGAGTTTTTCTTCCTGCTCCAGAGCCATAATGCCGACCATATTGTTTTTGACAAGCGTGTTCAGGGCGTCGCCGTGATTGGGAAATTTCTGCTGAAAGGCATGGCGCACAATGCTGCCGCTGTCAGCCAGAAAATCCAGTATTTCACGCTGTTTTGACGCATTGGCGCGGATATTCCACGGCGGGTCCGCGAGCAGGCATATTTTTTCCGTCAGTGCCGTATCTTCGGCAATTTCCAAAATCTGCGCCGTGCCGTTTAAAAATGCCTCTGCCAAGTGTTTTTGTTCTTCGGGAGCAAGCTTCGGTATGTCCTGCAGCTTGAGCAGTCTGGGTTTCTGCGTGCCGTGAAATATGCGCAGCCGTATGTTTTTTGTGCTTTTCAGATTGCTCGGAAGCACGCTGCCCAAAATTCTGCCGGTGCTGACAAACTGTTTTTTGGCAAGCTGCCCGACCATGTCCATGTAGGCGGCATTGAGCATGCTTTTGTGTTCCATGGGAAAGGTCAGGGGGCGGATTTGGAAATCCCCTTCTTTTTCCGCGTCAAGGGCAGTGATGACCCCTGCGCGTACGGCTCCGTTTCCGAGCGGCACGGCCGTGCGCATGCCGATCTGCCAGAAATTTTGCGGAAAGAATTCAGGACAGGCGTATGTCAGTATTCCGTAAGGAGGACTGAGCAGGGCGACGTGACAGAGTTTTAACGGACAGGACATGGAAAAGCTGAACGGGTTTTGGCGCACTGCGCTTATTGGGGATGTTTTTCCGCAAAGATTTTCCATTCCTCATCATTAATATTAAAGGAATGTTCTTCGGCCGGAAACGTGTTTTCTTCCACTTCTTTAATGTATTCCTGCACGGCGGAAACGGCAAGTTCGCCGAGATTGGCGTATTTTTTGACAAAGCGGGGACAAAAGTCGGAAAGGCCGAGCATGTCGTGGAAAACAAGCACTTGGCCGTCGCAGTATTTGCCTGCGCCGCAGCTTATGGTGGGAACGGTGAGCTGTTTGGTGACAAAATCCGCAACCTTATAGGGCACGGCTTCCAGCACTATGCTGAAACAGCCTGCTTTTTCCAGCAGCAGTGCGTCTTCAAGGAGTTCTTCCGCACTCTTGGCAGTGCGGGCCTGCGCTTTGAAACCGCCGAGCATGGCGGCGCGCTGGGGGGTCAGGCCGAGATGGCCCATAACGGGAATGCCGGCATCGGCAAGGGCCTGTATTTGGGGCAAAATATTTTTTCCGCCTTCCATTTTAACGGCACGGGCGCCTGATTCGCGGAAAATGCGGCCTGCGTTTTGGAGGGCTTCGGCAGGGCTTATTTCATAGCTCATAAAGGGCATGTCAGCCACAACAAAGGTATTTGGGGCGTTTTTGACGACAATTTTTGTATGATAAATAATGTCTTCCAAGGTTACGGAATTGGTGTCGCCGTTTCCCTGTATGGTCATGCCGAGGGAGTCGCCCACCAGAATCATGTCAATGCCTGCTTTTTCGGCGATTTTTGCGCTTGCGGCGTCATAGGCAGTGATCATGGTGAGTTTCTTTTGATTTTTGCATTCTTTGATATTCAGTACGTTTTTTTTGCTCATGGCTGACCTCTTGCAGTGCGCTGAAAGATTTTAATGAACCATAGCCAAAGTTTTGCGAAAGTGCAAACACATATTTGGGCTGGAATTTTGAAAAAGTTTAAAGATTTCCTAATGGATTAAAAAAAACGGCCGTTAAAAAAAGTAGCGCCAAAATTCAATACTAGGAGGTATAGGCGTATACACACTTCCAAATGACATTTTTCAAGGAGGAAATTATGTCACTAGTCATTAATAACAACACAATGGCAAATACGGTTTCCAGACACCTTGCAACCCATTACGGCAATCTTTCGGATTCTACCCGCAAATTGTCTTCAGGGCTGCGTGTTGAGAGAGCGGCTGACGATGCTGCCGGCCTTGCTATCCGCGAACTTATGCGTTCCGACATTTCTGCTCTGCAGCAGGGTGTCCGCAACGCCAATGATGCCATTTCACTGATCCAGACCGCTGACGGCGCTCTGCAGACCATCGACGAAAAGCTTATTCGTATGAAGGAACTGGCAGAACAGGCCGCAACCGGTACGTACGATTCAGTGCAGCGTGCCATCATTGATTCCGAATATCAGGCAATGGCTTCAGAAATCACCCGTATTGCGAAGGCCACCGATTTCAGCAACATTAAGCTTTTGGACGGCACGCTTACCGGTACTTTTAACGGTGACGGCGTAAAATCCACAGGCTCGCTCCGCATCCATTTCGGTACAGGAAATGATTCTGCGGAAGACTATTATGATATTGAAATCAAAAGCGCCACAGCATCTTCTCTCGGTCTTGGCAACGGTGCCGCAGCCGATGCCGACGGACACAATATTTCCACACAGGCCAATGCGCAGAATGCCCTTGCAGCCATCAACAGGGCCATTGTCTCCAAGGACAATATCCGCGCAAATCTGGGAGCTATGCAGAACCGCTTGGAAACAACGGTGTCCAATCTCAGCATTCAGGCTGAAAACATGCAGGCTGCGGAATCCCGTATCTCTGATGTGGACGTAGCAAGCGAAATGACAAAATTTGTGCGCAACCAAGTTCTTGCCAATTCCGCAACGTCCATGCTCGGTCAGGCAAACAATTTGCCTCAGCTGGCACTCCAGCTGCTTTAAGCCTCCTTTGCTTTGTTTTCCTGCGGGGAGTTTTCTTCCCCGCAGGAGGCAGGCGATAAAAAGTTAAAAAAAATTAATTTTTTTCCCTAATGTTAAATGAAGTGTGACCGTTAAAGTATGCAAAGAGGCAGGCACCGCACGGATGCGGTGAGATATAAACAATAA
>CALUWZ010000035.1 GCA_944324625.1 uncultured Mailhella sp.
AAATTATCGGCGTCGGCGCCAAAGCGGACATGCTCAAACTTGCCGGCGACTATGCCAATAAAGTGGATTTAAAAGGCAAAACCCTTATGCCGGGCCTCATTGACGGCCACAGCCATTTCCCTAACGGTGGGGTGTACGACTTATACTATGTTAACCTGAATGTACCTCCTCTGGGCTATGTTACCTGTATTGCGGATTTGCAGGAACGCCTGAAAGAAAAAGCAAAAGTAACTCCGAAAGGCCAGCTCATCCAAGGTGTAAACTACAACGACTTGGCCATGAAAGAGCAGCGTCACCCCACCCGAGAAGAACTTGATGATGTTTCCACAGAACATCCTATTTTTATACGCCACGTCAGCGGCCACCTTGCCGTTGCCAACAGCAAAGGTCTTGAAATAGCCAAAATCAATGCCGGCACAAAGGTAAAAACAGGCTATATTGACCTTAAAACAGGTCTGCTGTCAGGTTCCGACGCTCAGCGCTGTTTCTGGACCAAGGACATGCCCACCATTAAAATTGACTACGAAAAAGCCATTGCTTTCGACTCCAACGTCTATGCCTCCAACGGCGTAACAACCGCCAACAACGGCGGCAGCCCGACCATTGACGAATTATTCCTGAAATGTTCCGACAGCGGCGATTTGGGCATTCGTGTCGTTATCTGGCCATACGCCCAGTTTGACGACAAGCTTACCTCAACTTACAAAGACAAGCGCTCAGGCGATATTCTGGACAATAAAGGCAAAGTGATTCTCGGTGCGGCAAAAATGTTTGCCGACGGCAGTCCGCAGGGCTATACGGCCTATTTCTCCAAGCCTTATTTCAAACAAATGTCAGGTCAGCCCAAGGACTACAGAGGATTTTCCTATTTTGAAAGCCCCGAAGTATTGATGAAGCGCGTGCAGACCCTGCACGACAGCGGCTGGCAGATTGCTACCCATACCAACGGCGACCAAGCCATTGAAGATATGATCAATGCTTACCAAACAGCCAACAAAAACAATCCCCGCGATGATCACAGGCATATTGTGAACCACTGCCAGTTCAACCGCCCCGACCAAGTGTCAAGGATTGCCGAAAATGGTCTTATTCCAAGCTATTTTGTCACCCATACCTATTTCTGGGGCGACGTGCACCGAGAATTTGTGGCAGGACCGACCATGGCCGCCCACATCAGCCCGTGCAATGCAGCCTTAAAACAAGGCATACGGTTTGCCCTGCACAATGATACGCCCGTAACCCCGATTTCACCGCTCATGGATGTTTATTCGGCAGTAAACCGAGTCACCTCAAGCGGCTTCGTCCTCGGCGAAGACCAGCGCATCAGCGTTATGGACGCCCTGCGCGGCGTAACCATCAACACCGCACGCATGTACCGCATGGAAGACAAAATCGGTTCTTTGGAAACGGGCAAACAGGCTGACTTGGTCATTCTTTCCGACAACCCGCTGACCATGAAGCCCGAAAAACTCATGGATTTAAATGTTGACTCCACCTATGTGGACGGTGAACTTGTTTTTAAAGCGTAACCCAAACCATACACCAAAACCACTCACAAAAAATAAGCCCTTGAAAAAGGGCTTATTTTTTCATTTATTATCAAATACAATCGGGTATATTTCTGCGTGTGTATCCCAATTAATTTAAAAGTGCATTGCTTCATGCAGGCATCGCAGTTATCTGCTCAAAACCATATAGAAAATTTTTTAAATGCCTCTTTAAGCACGGCCTGAAAAAGCAATGCGGCTCAAAAGTCCTGTTTTTTTCAAACTGCATTGCCGCATTGCTTTCATAACAAAAAAATTGAAAACACAGCCTAACGCTCTATATTTCTCTGAATAACGGAAACTTCTTTCAAATTACGCTTTTCCTGCTTGATAAAAGCCCCGATGCCCGTCATGGGCGGAGCATTGAACTGCAGAGAACAGCCTATCAGCGCGCCGAAAGGTGCAACCGATACGGCATTATTGAGAAAATGCAGGTTTTTGCCCATAAAGCGGGGCATAAAGCCCGTGCTTGCAAAACGCACTCTTCCTTTCGGACAAAACTTTCGGCAGGCCAGCCACAAAGAACAGGGATTATGCACTGCTCCCGCGTGCTTTGCCCTGCAGAACGAAAACGCATTTTTGCCGACAACCACAACTCCAAGACGTGCAACCCTGCAAAGTTCCGCCAAATACGGCTCATACATATTTTTGCCTGTCTGCTTTTTCCCTTTCAGCAAAAAAGACGGCAGACCGAAATCCCGCACATAGCCTGTATCGGCATACAAAGACAAAAATGCATAATCAAAACTGTCGTCATCAAAAGGCAAATAGTCAGGTTTGCCGATTTGATAGGAAATTCTGGGGCCTGTGCGTTCCCCTGCTTTTTGCACGGCACGGAAATTTTCCTCGCAGCAGGTCACGTCAAAACCGCAGTCCCAAAAAAATTCAGGCATAACGGAAGAATGGAGACCCACCTGCAGAAGGTGCATGCCGCGCCTTTGCCAGTCTTCCATACAAAATTTTACCAAACGTTCTTCCGCTCTCAGATAATGCATTTGCAAACCGTACCGTCATATTTTCTGTTGCAGATTTTTTAGAACGGCGCTTCTTCGTCGTCTGCGGCCTGACTTTCATTAATCCAGCGGGTCAGGGTTTCGGCAATGATTTTTCCCTGCCGTTCGCTGGAAATATTGAATTTTGCCTGCTGTTTAAACTCACCGCCTATTTTTTTGTAGCGGCGGATGGTATATTTATCGGGGCCGTATTCATCTTTGTCGGCAATATATTCTTTATAACGGAACAAAATGGTCGTATTCAGTCCTTTGGAAAGAATTTCCTTGTCCAGTTCCTTTACCAGCAATACGCCGTCTTCCTCATAATTTATCGTAATTTCATCAATTGTGCTGCTCATGATTTACCGCTTCTCTCTAAAAAATTGTTGCAAAAGACGAATGGATCTGTCTGCCATGACCCCGCCGTAGTGCCATGTTCTGACACCGAGCTGAGGACAGTTCAGCCCTTCAAGGCAGGAACACACCGCCCCCGCCCGCTCATCATAGGCTCCGAAAACAAGCCCTGCCAGCCGTGCTTCCCGTATGGCCCCCATGCACATGACGCACGGTTCCAGTGTAACCACCAGCACGCAGTCGGAAAGACGGTAATTCTGCCGTATTTTTCCCGCCCTGCGAAGTGCCGCAATTTCCGCATGGGCTGTGGGGTCACTGTCGGCAATGCTTTGGTTGTGCGCCTCGGCCAAAATATTTCCCTGCAGGTCGCACACCACCGCTCCCACGGGAATTTCTCCGCCTGCGGCACCGCGCTCAGCCGCGGCAAGGGCTCTTTGCATCAGTTCTTCCCATGTTCTGCCGCGGGGACTCGGCGGAACAGGCCCCCACGGCTTTGCGGAAAGAAAACAAGGTTCATAATCCATTATACTTTAAATTTTTTGATAATTTCCAATACCTGCTCAGGCGTATCGCAGACAGTCAGCAGATTGATTTCATTTTCGCGCAGATAGCCCCTTGAAACCATTTGGTCACGCACCCAGTCAATAAGTCCTGCCCAAAATTTGCTGTCATACAAAATAATAGGGAACGGTTTGATTTTATGTGTCTGCACCAGCACGGCCGCTTCAAAAAGTTCGTCCAATGTGCCGAAACCGCCCGGCATAACCACATAAGCAAACGCATATTTCACAAACATCAGCTTGCGCAGAAAGAAATAGCGGAAATTGCAGCGTGTGGTAATATATTTGTTGGGTTCCTGTTCGTGAGGAAGTTCAATATGCAGACCAATGGAAGGCCCGTTTGCCTGCTTTGCGCCGCGGTTGCCCGCTTCCATAAAGCCGGGACCGCCGCCCGTAATTACCCCAAAGCCCATTTCACAGATTTTTTGGGCAATTTCTTCCGTCTGCTGGTAAATGGGATCATCTTCCGCGGAACGGGCAGAACCGAAAACAGATACGCACGGCGGCAGATCTTTCAAAGTATCAAAACCTTCCACGAGTTCTCCCATAATGCGGAAAACCCGCCATGATTCCATATTTATGCTATTGTCAACCTGATACTGCTTGCAGTCTTCAAACATAGGCACCTCAATTCTAAGTTATTATTTTTAATAATAAGAACAAATCATAAAATAATCAATCGAAATTTTAATTACATATTAAAAGCTCTTTTCAAACTGAAAAAAATAGCGTAAAGATTAGAAAAACAGTATAATATACCTGTTCAAGGTCAGACCTGATTACCCAATTTAAGCGAGGAAATTATGAAAATACAATTTTTGGGAGCGGCTCAAACCGTTACAGGTTCCTGTCATGTCATTGAAGCGGCAGGTCATCGTTTTGCGGTGGACTGCGGCATGCACCAAGGCAATAAAGCCATAGAAGACCGTAACTTTGATACGGAATTGTACCGTCCCGAATCCATAGAATTTATCCTGCTCACACATGCGCACATTGACCATTCCGGCCTTATTCCGCGCATGTCCGCCAACGGTTTCAAAGGAAAAGTCTACTGCACGGCTCCCACCTGCGACCTCGTCACCCTCATGCTGGAAGACAGTGCCTATATTCAGGAAATGGAATATTCATGGAGGGAAAAACAGCGCAAAAGAACAGGAAAAAAAGAAGAAAACGACCTTCTCTACAGCGTGGAAGATGCCCAAAAATGCGTCAAACAAATTTCGGTCGTAGAATACGACACTCCCTTTGAACCTGCTCCGGGCATTAAAGTTACCTATAAATATGCCGCTCATATTCTCGGTGCCGCTTTTATCATTATTGACATTACCGAAAACGGCGAAAATAAGCGCCTGACATTTTCTGGAGACCTCGGCCGCCCCGAAAACATGCTTTTGTTTGACCCCTCTCCGCTGGAAAAAACCGATTACCTTTTCTTGGAATCCACCTACGGCAACCGTGACCATAAGGACGAAAAAAACAGCTTGGACGAACTTGCCGAAGCCATTGACAGAAGCTACAAAATGGGCGGCAAAGTCATTATCCCCACATTTGCCGTAGAAAGAGCGCAGGAAATCATGTACTGCCTTTCCCTTTTGGACATTCAGGGAAAAATTCCGGAAAATATGCCCATTTATCTGGACAGCCCCCTTGCCATAAAAGCCACGGAAGTTTTCATCAATTACAAAGACAAGCTGGATTTTCACGAAATAAGCAACAATATCAGCGCACTGCGTGATTTTTCAAAAAAAGTGCGCTATACGCTGAAAACAGAAGAATCACAGGCCCTCAATGCCATGAACGGACCGGCCATTATTCTTTCCGCCAGCGGCATGTGCAATGCGGGACGCATCAAGCACCATTTAAAACATACCATTTGGCGTCCCGAAACCTCCATTGTCTTTGTGGGCTTTCAGGCTGTCGGCACGCTGGGCCGCAAAATCGTGGAAGGGGCAACCAGTATCAGCCTCATGAACAATGAACTCAATGTATCTGCCAAAATATATACGATCAACGGCTTCTCTGCCCATGCAGGCCAAAAAGAACTGCTTGAATGGGTAAGCACCATTGCCGAATCAAAACCGCATGTCGTCCTCATTCACGGCGAAAAAACGGCACAGGAAACCCTTGCGGGCCTTATAAAGGAAAAATTCAGCCTGAATGTCACCATACCCGAATATCTGGAAGAACTGGAACTTACGGAAAAAGCCGACCACAGCAAAATCGCACCCAGCCTTGCAAAGCATTCCATGCCCAAGCTGGACTGGCAGTTTGTGCTTGAAGACCTTGACACCAGAATTAAACAAGTTCATACAAAGCTTGCTGATGTTCAGCAAAGACCGTGGGAAGACCAAACGGAAATCCACGACAAACTCGCAAAACTCAATCACGACATTTACAAGCTTATTGCCGAATTGTAATGTTGCCTCACCGTAACTGAAGGAACAGTATGAAAATAATCGCAGGTGCGCTCAAAGGGCGCACTTTGAAAACCGTAAGCGGCCCGGGCTACAGGCCTGCCATGGGAAAAGTGCGCGAATCGCTCTTTTCCCTTTTGGAAGCGCGCGGCGTTGTATGGGCCGAAAGCATTGTACTCGACCTTTTTGCCGGAAGCGGATCCCTTGCTTTTGAAGCCATCAGCCGCGGCGCGCAGAAAGCATATTTTGTGGAAAGAGATCCCAAAGCTGCCCAATGCATTGCAGGCAACGCCCAAACCTTGGGCATTGCCGAAAAATGCATTATTGCCGCGGAAGATGCCGTAAAATTTGCCGGAAAACGGCCGGCAGAACAAGTTTCTGTGGTTTTTATCGACCCGCCCTATGCCGAAAACCTTCTGCCACAAACCCTGAAAAACCTGCTCAGACGAGAATGGCTGGAAGACGGCGGCTTTGTCATTGCCGAAGTGGAAAAACACCTCAAAATCAATACGGAAAGTTTTGAAGGCCTGACTTTGGAACTGGACAGAAATTACGGTTCCACAAGGATAATTATATGGTACAAAGAATAGGCATATACGCCGGAACCTTTGACCCCATCCACAACGGCCATATCAGCATTATCACCAGAAGCCTCTCACTTTTGGACAGGCTGATTGTCGGCGTTGCCCAAGACAGCGGAAAAAACACACTTTTTTCTCTGAACGAACGGGTACGGCTTATCAAAGATTATTTTTATACCACTCCCCACAAAAACAAAATCTGCGTTGAACCCTTCAGCGGTCTTTTGGCAGATTTTGCGCGGGAACAAAACGCAAGCGTCATTGTCCGCGGCCTGCGGGCCATTTCCGATTTCGATTACGAATTTCAAATGGCACTTATGAACAGAAAGCTTGCCCCGTCCATTCAAACCATATTTTTAATGGCGGACTTTCACTGGATGTATGTCAGCTCAACCAATCTGAAAACCGTAGCCAGCCTCGGCGGCAATGCCTCAGACCTTGCGCCTGCCAATATCTGGAATGCATTACTGGAAAAATATGACAGCCAAAAATAAAGTCATCTGCATTATGGGGCCCACAGGCGCGGGAAAAACAGCCCAATCCCTTGCCATGGCAAAAGCTGGCCTTCCCATTTGCATTATCAATGCCGACTCCAGACAGCTTTACAGAGATTTTCCGATTATCTCTGCCCAGCCCGATGAAGAAGAAAAGCAGGTCTGCCCCCACAGGCTTTTCGGCTATCTTGAAACACGGCAGTCAAGCTCTGCCGTGGACTGGATGGAACGGGCAAAAGCGGAAATAAAAAATGCCCATGAAAAAAACAGCATTCCCGTTCTTGTGGGCGGAACAGGCTTTTACTTTCAGTCCCTGCTGGACGGCATTGTCAAAATACCCGACATTCCGGAAGACATCAGAAATCACTATATCAGGGAAGTGGAAGAAAGAGGCAGCTTGGTCATGCATGAAAAGCTGCAGAAAATCGACCCCGAATATGCCGCAAAGATTCACTTTAACGACAAACAGCGCATAGCACGGGCATGGGAAGTCTACACCGCCACCGGCAAAAAATTCAGCGACTGGCACAAAGAAACGCCGAAAAATACGGAATTTGACGTCCTGCGCATAGGCATTGGCCTGCCCCTTGAGGAACTGACGCCTATTTTATGCAAACGGACGGATATCATGCTCAAAAAAGGCGCATTGGAAGAAGCCCAAAAAGCTATGGAAATATGTTCCGACATTGCAGCGCCGGGCTGGTCGGGCATAGGCTGCATTGAAATAGCCCAATATCTCCTCGGCAAATGTTCCCTGCAGGAGTGTCAGGCTCTGTGGAATAAAAACACCAGATCCTATGCCAAACGGCAATGGACATGGTTCAGGCCCGACACAAGAATTCACTGGTTCAGGCCCGAAGAACAAAGCCTGCCCCTTGTCATGGAATTTCTGCAAAAATAACAGGCAAAAATTAGCGTCTGCAGACAAAACTGCAGGCGTTTATATTTAATTGCACATTTTTTCAAAAAGGCACTCCATTTTTCTGCGATACTATTTCTTTTCGGAATAAACTGTGCACAATTAAACAAAAAAAACGCCCCGACGGGCGTTTTTTTGTTCAATACGCATAAATTATGAGCGCATGTTGCGTACCATGCTTGCCAAAACTTCAGCCTGCTTGGAAAGCTCGATAATCGCAGTTTTCGCTTCGTTCATGGTAACGCTTGTCTGTGTTACCACGCCGTTAATATCGCCGATTGTTCTGGTAATTTCTTCACTGGTGGAAGACTGTTCCTCGCTGGCCACGGCAATGGAGCCGATACGTTCGGCAGAATCGCTGGCCATATCCACAATTTCAGACAAGGCATGGCGGCACTGTTCGGCAAGTTCGATAGCCTTATTGACCAGTTCCATAGTCATATCCATTTGTTCCAGACTGGAGGACGTGCTGTTTTGAATAGCCACAACAGCATTGCCTACATTGGTAGTGGAGGCCATGGTTTTTTCTGCCAGTTTGCGCACTTCATCGGCAACAACCGCAAAACCGCGCCCTGCCTCGCCTGCTCTTGCGGCCTCAATGGCAGCATTCAGAGCAAGCAGGTTGGTTTGGTCGGCAAGGTCGGAAATAACAGACATAATCTGATTAATATCCTGAACATGCTTATTGAGTTCATCCATATCCCGTTTAAGAGTAGTAGTGCTTTTTTCCACTTTGCCGATAGACTGAATAAACTCTTTAACGACGCTTTCCCCTTCTTCGGCCCGTTCACGGGTAGTGCCTGCAATTTGGGCGGTGGTAACGGTATTCTTGGTTACTTCCAAAATCGTGGCATTCATTTCTTCAACGGCAGTCACGGTTTCGGCGATGCGCTGAGCCTGCATGTCCGCCCCGTTGCTGCTTTCCTGAATTTGAGCGGAAAGCTGGTGCGTTGCGGCGCTGGTTGCGGAAACAACATCCTGCAGTTTTTCCGCAGCTTCGTTCATGCCGACTTTATAGGCATTTTTGGCTTCCTGAATGGTATCAAGCAAAGCAACGATCATTTTTCCGAAACTGTCGGACAAACCGCCGATTTCATCGCTCCGTTTGGCAAGATTTTTAAGCATGCCGTTTTCCTGTTCGGTCAAATTCATGTCGCCGCCTGCAACTTTGCTGGAAATTTTATCGATTCCGCCGAGAGCAGATGCAATATTTTTGGAAAAAACAGCAATAATGACAAGAAGAATAAGCAGGGATACCGCGCAGATAAGCAGCGTATTGCTGTACAATTCATACACTCCTGCAAAAATGTCTTCTTCCCATACCGGGAAAGACATATACCAGTTCAGCCATTTAATTTCGTAAACATAGGCCACACGCAGCTTATCCTGATACTCATACTGGACAATACCCGTCTTTACGCTGCTGACTTTTTGAAACTCTTCGGTATTGCTTCTGTTTTCGCCGACAATATCGCGGTTTTTGTGCATAACGATAATGCCTTGATCGTTAAACACAACAGCTGTGCCCGTAGCGGAAAAATTGACGTTGTCAATACTTCTTTTGGCAATGTGGTCAAGGTTGAGAACAAGAAATACAAAGCCCATTATGGATTTGTCCTTTGCCAAAACAGGATAGCAAATGGCAAAATCAACTTTCTTTCCCGTTTGGATGATTCTGTGGCTTTCCCCGCCCTTCATGGCACCCTGCACAAAATCCGTCCTGCTGAAGTCCTTGCCCAGATTTGCGTCCAAGGTTGCGGCAATGGCTACGCCTTTGCTGTTCAGAACAACCACGTCATTAATACCGCTGAAACTGTCTACCAATCTGGCCAAACGTTCTTGTGTAATGGGGGTATAATAATTCAATCTTTCTCTGTCGCCATTAGCATAAGCATCAACATAATTTAAAATTGCGTTATCCTGCGAAACTTCCTGCGTAATGGCACGATAAACCATAAGGTTGGAAAAAAGCGCCTCCCCTTGGATTTTTACCATATTGCCAAGCTGTTTATCAATGGTGTCAGATAACGTTACTCTTGCTTTGGAATAGGAAAAATATGTCATAACCACAAGCACAAGCACAACCGGCATTAAAATAAATACCGCCATTTTTTTTGAGAACGTAAATTTCATGCTGCACTCACTTCTGTTAGACAGTTAAATTCACTTTTGTACCGATGCCTGCTTCCGCACGCACGGTATCGGCAGCCTCCAAAGAGCCCTGAATAAGCTGATTGGCCATATCCGCCGTGAAATCAAGACTTTTTTTCTGCATGCCCAAAGCCATTTGGCCCTGAACCGTATTTAATGCATTGCCGTCTATTTCCATAGGAGCCTCCCTTTTTGTTTGTATACGTATAATCGGCAGTTATACATTTTCCATTAGCTTTTTATGACTTCATTTTGCTTACCATGGCCGCAAGCTGTTCGGACTGTCCGGCAACTTCCATAATAGCCGTATTGGCTTCATTCATGGCTGCAGTTGTGCGGGAAACAATCTCGTTTATTTCTCCGATTGTTTTTGTAATCTCTTCACTGGTTGCGGACTGCTGCTCCGTTGCCACGGCAATGGAACCTATACGCTCGGCAGATTCAGCCGCCATATTCATAATTTCATTGAGCGCCTGCTGGCATTTTTGTGCCAATTCAATGGCGCTGTTTACCTGATCAACCGTATCTGCCACCTGATGCATGCTGGACTGCGCACTGTTTTGAATGGAAATTACCGCATCATTGACCCGAGCAGTGGACGCCATGGTTTTTTCTGCCAGTTTGCGCACTTCATCAGCAACAACGGCAAATCCCTTGCCGGCTTCGCCTGCGCGGGCTGCCTCAATGGCGGCATTTAAAGCAAGCAGATTTGTTTGATCGGCAAGGTCGGAAATAACACCCATAATCTGATTGATATTCTGCACATGCTCGGAAAGCGTGCTCATGTCGCTTTTCAAAACACCGGTACTTTTTTCAACCTTATTGATTGCTCCCATAAAATCCGTAACCACAACTTCGCTTTCTTCTGCTTTGTAACGGGTATCATTGGCTATTTGGGCTGTCTGCATGGTATTCTGGCTTACTTCCATAATGGTTGCATTCATTTCTTCCATAGCTGTAACGGCTGCTGCGATTCTGTCGGCCTGAAGCTGAGCACCGCTGCTGCTTTCATGAATTTGGGCGGAAAGTTCCTGCGCTGCGGCAGAAGTGGAATTCACTACCCCTTCAAGCTGATAAGCAGCTTCATGCATGCCGTTCCTGTGGGCTTCCCTTGCACCGTTGATAGCCTCGACAAGTTCTTCAATCATTTTTTTGAAACTCTTGGATAAACCGCCGATTTCATCGGAACGCCCGCCTATCTTGTCCAGCAGGGCAAATTCCTCTGCGGAAAGATTATGTTTTCCCGCACTCACTTCCTCGGATATGGTTTCAATGCCCCGCAGTGCCTTGGATGTGGAACGGGCAAAAATCAAAATAAGCATGCCGAAAATGTTAATCGCAACAAACGCTATTATTGCGGTATGCATGAACAAATCCGTCACATTTGCATATAAGTCGCTTTCAAGAACAGGCAGGGAAAGATACCAGTTAAGCCACGGAATAAAATAAAAATAACAGATTTTTCTGTCTCCCTGAAAATCATAATACACCACGCCCGAACTTTTTCCCTGCATGCCCCGGAACTGTGCGGAATTTGCCTCTTCAAGCCCCACAAAATCACGGTTTTTGTGCATAATCTGCACGCCGTTTATGTCATGGACTCCGGCAGCCCCTGATTTTGCGAAGGACACATAATCGATTGTGCGCGTTGCAAGCTCATTTAAATCCAAAATCAAGTAAGCAACCCCGACAGTTGCCTCTTCGGTTTTCACGGCATGAGCCAGAATAAGTCCCATGGAATGTTCCCCAAGGGAAATAACGGAAGGAGTGCAGTTCCCTGCCAAAGCAGAACTTATGGCAGCATGATTTTTCAGATTCCGTCCCAAAAAATCTTCCGCGGTGGACATAAGCACAATCCCTTCCGTGCTTGCAATGCCCGCATATTTTATTCCCGAAAAAGCTTCTTCAACGCGCATGATGCGGGCGTCGACATCTGCTTTGTACAAAGAAATCCAATCCGTATTGTTTTGGGCAAAAGCCTCGGTTACGCCGATGATCACGTCATCTTCGGCAAGCTCCTTCACGCTGTTCCTGTACGCAACGGCAAGGGCGCTGAAACTTTCTCCCTGAGTTTTTACCAATGTGGAAAGCTGTTCTTCCAGCGTTTCATGCAAAGCATTTTTTGCCTGATAATACGTAAATACGGACATAACCACCATTACCGCAATAATGGGAGCCAAAATCAGCAAATTCATTTTTTTAAAATACGTCAGCCGCATAAAACCCATCCCCCTTTTTATTATGAACCGCTTTTCATGGATTCCACCATGGCAGAAAGACCTTCTGCCTGTTTGGCAAGTTCCATAACGGCAATATTTGCTTCACGCATAGTATTGCTTGTTTGGGTAACAATTCCGCTTATTTCTCCGATTGCCTTGGTAATCTCTTCGCTGGTTGCAGACTGCTGCTCGCTGGCAACGGCAATGGAGCCTATGCGTTCGGCACTTTCACCTGCCATGTGCATGATTTCCTCAAGAGCATCATGGCATTTGGACGCCAAACCAATGGCTGTATTGACAAGGCTGACTGTATCGCCGACCTGACGCATGCTGGATTCCGTACTGCTTTTAATCGCTGTAACGGCATCACCCACGCGCGCTGTGGATGCCATGGTTTTTTCTGCCAGCTTGCGGACTTCATCGGCAACAACGGCAAAACCTTTGCCGGCCTCTCCCGCACGCGCAGCCTCAATGGCGGCATTCAGGGCCAGCAGATTGGTTTGATCCGCAAGATCGGAAAT
>CALUWZ010000036.1 GCA_944324625.1 uncultured Mailhella sp.
AGAGGCGTGTCGCAGGAGGAAAAGGACAGGATATTCATTGCGGTATAGGCCTGACCGCCCATGGCGTATATGTCGGAAACGGCGTTGCAGGCGGCGGCCTGTCCGAACAGTCTGGGATCATTGCCGAGGGGGGCGATGATGTCAAGGCTTTGGACCAAAGCATAATCGGGGGCGCAGGCAGGTTTGCCGGCCGCCGGCGAATCGTCTGTGTTTTGGGGCAGGGCCACAACAAAAGAGTCCTCATGGTGTCCGTTTTCGGAAAGAAGCCGTGAGGAATGCTGTTTCGGCAGGGCATGCAGCAAGTTCTCCAGAACCTCCGGAGCTGTTTTGGCGCTTCAGCCCACATCAAGTGCTTTGCTCATAAGCGGGTAATACATGGCAGCCTTTATTTTTCTTTCATTTTATTGGAAAGTTTCTGCTGAAGCTGGATAAGGATTTCCCGTGCCTGCGTATCGTTTTGGTCGGCGGCTTTCTGCAGCCAGTATTCGGCTTTTCGGTAGTCCTGAAATTCCGTTTTCAGCAGATAGAAAATGCCTAAATCGTACTGGGCGTCCACAAGGCCGAAGGATGCCGCGTTTTCATACAGAATTCTTGCCTGCGCAAGGTTTTGGGGCACTCCCTTGCCCTGTCTGTACAGGCCGGCAAGAAGATATTGGGCAGTGGGATGTCTTTGTTCCGCGGCCTTGGTATACCATGCCGCAGCCAAGGTTTCGTTTTTGGGCACAAGTATGCCGTTTTCGTATAAAAGGCCTACCTGCAGCTGGGACGGGGCATAGCCGAGATGGGCGGATTTGCGGTAAAGCTGAACGGCCTGTCCCATGTCTTTCTGAAAGCCGACTCCTTTTTCGTACATGGTTGCAAGCTCAAACATGGAGGGCGCATGGTCTTTGGCGGCAGCTTCCCTGAAGGCGTAAATGGCATGTTTCAGCGCATCGTCGCCCTGACCGAATTTTCCTTTGTAATATAAAAGGCCCAAATGGTATTTTCCGTCGATATTGCCGTAGTCCGAGGCCTGCTTGTAATAATTGGCGGCACGCATGATGTTGTATCGCGGCGAATCAGCCTCGTACATTCTGCCAAGTTCCAGCATGGCAAGGGTGCTGCCTCTTCTGGCGTTTTCTTCCATGAGGCTGAAAGCCCTCTCAATGTTTTTGTGACCGCCCGTTCCGTTGAAATAGGCGCGTGCCAAAAGGATTTTTGCGTCTTCGTCATCGTTTTTGGCTTTTTCTTCCAGCTCTTCCAGCTTAATGGCCGTAAGGGCTTCATCCGTGGCGGAAAACTGCGGATTGCCCGTTTTTAAAATTTCTTCGTCCGTGAGTTCCGTTTCCCTGTTCGGTTCGGCGTCGTTGATCTGGGTTTTGGCCGCAACGATTTTCAGCTTCTGCAAGTCGGAAAGCTGAGTGAAATAGGGATTTTTCAGCTCGCTGAATTTTACCTCGGGCACGGCATGGTAGGTGGATGAGCCGAGGACTGTGCTTTTGAGCACGTTTAAATTTCTGTTGTGGTTTTGGGTGCTTTCCAAAATCAGTTTGTTGAGCTCGTCCAAGGGAATATTCTGCAGCAGAACGGGGTCCTTGGCGATTTCGTTGATCATGGGCAGATAGGGGCTGTTGATTTTTCCCGCAACGGGAGCTTTGTAGGAAAAAAAGGTGCTTTCCTGCGTATAGCTCGGTGCCTGACGGACAATGGTGGGCGGCTCCAAGGAATTTTTGTTCTGCAGAATGGCGAGAATATCCTCGGGAATGGTGGCATTCTGCGGATTTTCCTTGTACAGTTCCAAATATTCGAGGCTGACGGCATTGTCTTTGTCAAAGGGCGCAAAAGGGATTTCCTCCGCACTGCAGGGAAAAGTCAGCGCAGAGGCGAAAAAAAGCGACAGAAAAAAAATGTGCGTCATACTGTTCTCACTGTGGTTAATGTATTTTCTTTACCGTTATTTTCAGGCTTTTTCAAGTTTTTAAATTAATTAAAAATTCCCGTACCGCATATTGACAGGCAGGAAAACTTTGTCTTTAATAATTTAAGCACTTTTTAGGATAAGGTATGGCCATACTTTTTTTAAGCACGCGGCAGATATTGCACAATCAGTCGAAAAATTTACTGGTTTCGCTGAAATCAAAAGATTTTCCGTTTTGTTTTGCCTGCCCCGAAAATTCCCTCAATGCAGGCTTTGCCAGCGCCCGTGCCCTTGCGTTTTCGGAACTGCCCGAAAACGGTTTCATGCGTTTTTTGGCCGTGAAAAAATATGTGCGGCAAAACGGCGTGACGCATATTCATGCTTTTGACGAAAATGCCCTGAAACTTGCCCGTCGGGTGAAACTGTTCGTGCCGGGCCTGCAAATAGTCGGGGACTGGCATGACAGGGTTATGAACGGCGCAGAAATGAACATAAAAAAATATCCGTATCTGCAGGCTTTTGCCAAAGGCAGGTTTGATGTGTTTTTCTGTTCTTCTCCCGAGCTTTTCCAGTATCTCGGAAGAACATGCGGCGGACAGGAAAGGCTCGGCCTGCTGCCTTTTGTGCCCGAATTTTCGGCGGCGTCTTCCCGTTTGGAAAAAGATCCGCAGGTATTTGGCTTTTTTCTTCATTCCTACTGCGAGAATGACCGTGATCTGCCCCTTGTCCTTCAGGCCGTGCAGAAAGTTCTGCAGGAGCCGTGCGGGCGAAAGCTGTGCTTTTTCCTCTGTGCCGAAAAAACCGAATGCGTGGCGCAGATTCTCGGCTTGGCGCAGGAATACGGCATTGAGGACAGAATAGTCTGTGCTGACAAAAGCTTTTTTTCCGTTTTTTATCCGCTCTGCGACAGCGTGCTCTGCGCCTCATCCGACGGAGAAGGGGATTATTCCATGATTTACAGGGCATGGCATGACGGAAAAATGCTCATTGCCTCCGATCTTGGCGTGCACACCAAGTTTGTTTTGTCCGATTCCATGGACTGCGCGCTTTTGTATCCTCGCGACGATGCGGCATCCCTTGCCAAATGCATGCAGAAAATCCTGTCCGACGGGGTGCTCTGCAGACAGCTTGCGGCAGGAGGGAAAGAAAAAGCAGGCCAAAATCTTGCCGAAATTCTGGCAGAAGAATATCTTAAAAAATTAAATTTGTCCTGAGATTCCGCCCTGCGGAACACGGCACATGCTTTTTGACGGCGTTTCATGAAAATCGTCTTAATTAATTCGAAATGAAGCTTGTTTTCTTTATTTGCAATTAAAATGATTTTTGTGTATACTTTTTTCCGTCAGACAGGGGCTTTTCTTGTTTGCATTTTACCATAAGGAGTTGCCATGAAACGCATTACTAAAATTTTGGGCGCATTTGCGCTTGTGCTCGGCCTGAGCTTTTCTGCCAGTGCCGCAGAACTTATCGTAGCTCATGATACCAATTTCAAACCTTTTGAATTCCGTGACGAAAGCGGCAATTACACCGGTTTTGACATTGAGCTCTGGCAGGAACTTGCAAAGCGCGCAAACCTTCAATATAAATTTCAGCCCATGGATTTTAACGGCATTATCCCTGCCCTGCAGACCAAAAACGTGGACGCTGCCATTGCGGGCATTACCATTTCTCCCGAACGCGTAGCCGTTGTTGACTTCACCAAGCCATATTACAACACCGGCCTTATGATTGCCGTCCGCACGGAAGATGCCCAAAAAGTAAAAAGCCTTGACGATCTTGCAGGCAAAGTCATTGCAACCAAAACAGCGACTTCTTCCGCCGAATACCTCCGCACCACCTTTACCAAAGCCAAGGAAGTAAAGCTGTTCCCCAACAACGACGGTCTTTTGTTTGAACTTATGGCAGGCGGCGTGGATGCGGTATTCTTTGACGAAACCATTCTTCAGGACCTTGCCAAAGCTTCCAACGGCGCAGTTAAAGTCGTAGGCCCTCTTTATCAGGGTCAATCCTACGGCATTGCGTTCCCCAAAGGCAGCGACTTGGTGGAAAAAGTGAATGCAGCTCTTGACTCCATGGTTCAGGACGGTTCCTACAAAGCTCTTTACATGAAATGGTTTGGCTCCGAACCTAAATAAATAACAATTTATTCAAGTCTGCGGTTTTTCTCGTGAAACTCCGCAGACTTGGATTTTTAACAAGGTACGTATGGCTTTTGAATTTCAACCTCAGGTAATGATTGAATCCTTTCCGCTTTTAATCGGCGGACTGAAATATACCATTTTAATTACCATTGCCGGTTTGGCATTGGGGCTTGTGTTCGGCATTGTCACGGGTCTTGTGAACTGCGGGCACAATAAATTTTTAAAGTGCATTGCCACTGCTTATATTGAAACCATACGCGGAACGCCGCTCATTGTGCAGGTTATGTTTTTATATTTCGGCCTTCCGCTTGCTTTAGGTATGCGTATTCCTCCTGTCACGGCAGGAATTATTGCCATCGGCATCAATGCCGGGGCGTATATTGCGGAAATTGTGCGCGGTGCCATTATTTCCATTCATCACGGTCAGGAAGAGGCTGCCCGCTCCACGGGCCTCAACAAGTTCCAAACCATGCTTTATGTTATCTGGCCGCAGGCTTTCAGACGCATGATACCGCCGCTCGGCAACCAGTTTATTATTTCATTGAAGGATACTTCCCTGCTTGTTGTTATCGGCGTTGCGGAACTGACCCGCAGAGGGCAGGAAATTATTTCCATTAACTTCAAGGCCTTTGAAATCTGGCTTGCCGTTGCCGTGCTTTATCTTTGTCTGACGCTGAGCCTTTCTTATCTTCTGCGCATCATGGAAAAGCGCATGAATGCCAAAATTATGAAGCAATAACAAAACAGACAGAATCATGCAAAGAGCGAAAATTCATCTTCTGCCTTCGGAACTTCGCAACCAAATCGCAGCAGGCGAGGTTGTGGAACGGCCTGCCAGCGTGGTTAAGGAATTGGCGGAAAACGCTCTTGACGCCAAAGCCACGGAAATTGCCGTGCGCATGGAAGACGGCGGCCAAAGTCTGATTTCCGTGCAGGACAACGGTATCGGCATACCCTGCGAAGAGCTTGAACTTGCCGTGACGCGGCATGCCACAAGCAAACTGCAGACCGCGGCGGATCTGTCCAATATTCTTTCTTACGGGTTCAGAGGCGAGGCATTGCCGAGCATTGCCTCTGTTTCCCGTTTCCGCATTGTTTCAAAAACAAAGGATGACGATACTGCCCATGAGCTTGCCGTAAATTTCGGCGACATCAAAGATCATGCGCCCGCAAGCCTTCGGCAGGGCACGCTTGTTGAAGTCAGGGATTTGTTTTTCAATATTCCCGCCCGCCTGAAATTTTTGAAAAATCCTGCCACGGAGCTCAAGCGCGCCGCAGAGCTGTTTGTGCGCCTTGCCTTGGCGGCAGACGGCGTGAGCATGCGCTTTGAGGCGGGAAACCGCACCGTGCATGAGTTTTTCAGCCATGAAGACAGCAAGGCAAAACTTGCAAAAATATGGTCTTCTTCCATTATTGACGAACTTATGCCCGTGAAAACCGAGGCGCACGGCATGAAAATCCGCGGGTATCTGTCCAATCCCCGTTCCGTTCAGCCGCGGGCGGACAGAATGTTTTTATATGTGAACGGCAGAGCCGTCAGTGACAAACTGCTGTTAAAAGCAGTGCGCCAAGCCTATGCGGGGAAAATCACCACCCGCGATTATCCCCAGTGCCTGCTCTTTTTGGAAATTAATCCGCAGGAAGTGGATGTCAACGTGCACCCTGCCAAAAGCGAAGTGCGTTTTCGGGACGAAAAGGCTGTTTTTTCGCTTATGGCAAGGGCTGTGGAAAATACCCTGTCTTCCTGCTCTTCCTATTTCAGCGTCAGGGATCTGCAGAACGGACCGCAGACAGATTTTGAGGACGGCAGGCAGGAAAATCCTGTTTCTGTTCAGGCTAAATTCGGTGATTTGTATCAGGAACCGATACAGCCGAAGCCGCAGGGTTTTTGGGGCAATGCGGACAGGGAAACAAGGCTGTCCTTTGCCCGTGAAGACAAAACAGGCGTCAGCGAAGACGTTGTCGAATATTTTAAGGGCGGCAGCCAGAACGCGGACAGTCTGCTGTCTGCCGCAGGGCTGACAGAAAAATCTGCAGAAAAAAATTCCGAAGATTTTCTTTCAGGCAGGAATCAGCCTGCCGAATGCTTTTTTCCTTTCGGTTCTGCAAGGTCTGCCGATGTTTGTACCGAAACGCCGGCAGTGCTTGGCAGGCAGGCGAAGGATTTCGGCGTTTCCGAAAAATTATCGGACAGTCGGGATTTTGTACGGGACGCCGCTCACTGCATGCGTGAACCTGCACAGGCCATTGAACCGCTCGGAAGCCAAAAAACGAAAACTGCGCTTGTTTATGGGGATAATTGCGCCAAAGCAGCCGTTGTGGGCGCAGATCCGACAGCCGAAACGGCGCGGCAGGCTCAGCTGCCCTGCGGACTGGAATATCTCGGACAGGTGGCGGAAACCTATCTTATTCTGAAAAAAGACGGGAATACGCTTCTGCTGCTTGATCAGCATGCCGTGCATGAACGTATTTTGTATGAGGAAACCAAAAGCGGCACAGCACAAAGCCAGCCGCTTTTATGCGCCTTGGAGCTGCCCCTGCATGCCGCGGAAGTTCTGCGTTTTGCCGAAGTCGGGGAAATTCTGCACAGACTTGGTTTTGAAATTTCCGAAACGGTTAAGGCAGGGCAGACCATACTTGAAATTACTGCCATTCCCATGCGGTATGACAGGGTGACGGCCATGGGCTTTTTAAAAGAAATTTTGGCTGAAAAAATGGACGATTTGGACAGCGTATGGGTGCGCCATGCCTGCAAATCCGCCATAAAAGCCAATACTCCTCTGGACAGGGCGGCTGCGGTCAAACTTATCCTGCAGTGGCTGAATACTTCCGAGCCCGACAACTGTCCCCACGGCAGGCCCTGCGCGGTGCATTTTGATGTCTTGGATTTGGAAAAACTGTTCAAGCGCAAGTTTTAAACGAGAAAAAATCCCTGTACGGCAATTCTGACAGGGATTTTCTGTTTAATGCAGCGGCAGTGCTGCGCAAAATTTCGTCATCATGCCTGAATTGTCTGCAGGCATTTCCGACTGTTCTTTTTTTATTGCAGTCTGTTCTGTTTTTTTATGCTGCGGTGTGAGCTGTTTCAGCTCTGAGGGTAGGGATTTTATTTTCTGAGCAAATTTTTTGCTCTCGGCAGGGTTGGCGTTTTGCTCAGTCAGTTTTTAGTGCGGCGGGGGAACTTTTTTCAGGCAGTTTTCTTGGCTTCTGATGTGTCAATGCCGTTTGCCGTGCATTTTGCAGGCAGCAGTTTTTTTTTTCTGCTTACAGGCAAGACAGCGGCGGAAAGATCTGCGGAGCGGAAAAAGGCAGAATAAAGACAAACAGGACAGATGTCCGCAAATCTTTCGGCGCGGAATAAACGTTTTTTTCTGTTTTCTGCCGAAAAGCTTTCGGTTTAAAACGGCAGACAAAAACGCCGCGGGCAAATTGCCGTTTCAGCGCGTTTTTGCGAAGAAAAATTAAAAACGATATCCGTAAGATATGGTCAGAGTGTTAAAGCCGTCATTATCGTTGTTCATTGAAGCATTGGAGAAATGGGCAATGTCAAGCTGTACGCTGTGTCTGAAATCTCCGCCGAACTGCACACCCAATGAACCTTTGGAGCGGAATTGGAAATTTTGTCCCATTTCATGATCGCTTATGCTTTTATCGCTGATCAGGGTTCCGCCAAAAGTTCCTGAAATGTAAGGCCGAAATGTTTCGAAATTTTGAAACGTTACCAAAAGTCCTCCCGCAAGCGTGGCATTGAAAACAGAATCGTCGGAATCTTCATGCCAATATCCTAAAGAAAGCTCTGTTAAAGGACTGACGGAAAGTGTATTGTTTTCATAAAAGGGGTCAAAGGTTCTGCGAAGTGTCAAATCGCAGACAACGGCGCTGTCACTGCCTGTTCCTGCATCGGCAAAAACCCACCATTCTCCGCAGAAAGCTTGATAGGGGTTGAGCATGATTGTGCATAAGCAAAGGACAACGGCAGCTGTAATTTTTTTAAATTGGTTCATGGTAAACACTCACTTTTGTCAAAAGCAATTATTATTGTCAGATGACAGGATTAGTATGGGTTGCTACTGAAATATGCTTTTATCAGAAAAAATTCAATCCTTTTAACAGATTTTTTTTTATTTTGAACAGGATAAATTTGCTCTGCCCGTGCGCAGCGGAAAGGATGCCGAAAAAAGCTGGCATGCTGACAAAAACCGAAATCGGGCGGGCATAGTGTTTTTTCGGTTTTTATAATCTGACAGCGGGCGTATCAAATATAGGAAAACAGAGGACAAGCTTTGCGGGACAAGCTCTGCGGTGCTGCGGCAAATAAACAAAAACCTGCCCGAGAGGCAGGTTTTGTTATGCGGAAAATCGGAACGCGTCCGTCAAAAAGACGGAAGTCTGATTTTGTTACTGAATTTTGTCAATAATGCGGAATCCTGTGGCCGGGTCGATTTTATTGGCCTCTTTTTTGAAGTTCTGCAGCCAGTGTTCGCCGTACATCAGTTCGGAAAGCCATTCCGCACTGTGCAGAACAGGGTGCTTGGCAAGTTCCGTATGACCGTCTTCCTTTATTTTCAGAAGGGTGCGGCTTATGCCGATTTTGCAGGACGGACAGCCCACAATAATGGGGGTGTCTTCCATGTAGTTGGGAAGCAGGTTGACAAGGCGGTTTTTCTTTCTTTCGCGCAGGGCATTGTAAATGCCGGGGGAAGAATAGGCGCCTGTTCCCGATTCGCCGCAGCAGCCGGGGCTTATGGTCAGGTTGGAGCCGCTCAGCTTTTCAATGGCACGGGCCGCCATAACGCCGCCTTTTACGGCTTTGACGCCGCTCCATTCGGGGTGGCAGGAGCCGTGGTACACGACATCCTGTTTTGCGTCAACAAAAGGAGCGTTTTCCTGCTGGCTGATAAGCTGGATAAAGTCCATCTGCTGGAGCGGACTGTCCTTGGCGTCTTTGAGTTCGTAGCGGCGCAGGGAGTCGCGGCAGGAACCGCAGGCCGTTACCAGATAGCGCACGTGCAGGCCTCTTGCTTCTGCGGCACGGATGAGATTGCCGAGATATTCTTGGTTTTTGGCAAGATTTTCCTTGTAGTTGCCGTCTGCGCCGGAGGAAAGCAGGGGATAGCCGCAGCAAAGGTGCTGTTCGGGCACAATGACTGCCAGATTTGCCTGCGTAAGCAGGTTGAGGGTGGCAAGGCCGATTTTGCGGTAAAAGAGCGAGCCGCCGCAGCCCGGGAAATAGAGAACGGCTTCAATGCCGTTTTCGCTTTGGGCAAGTTCTTCGGCTTTTTGGCGGGGAACAAAATAGCCGCCTTTTTCCAGATTCAGTTCATTGTACATGCTGTGCATGCCGAGATTGGGGCCCTTGCCCGAAAAGAGCGGGCTTTCAAATCTGTCGCGCCACATTTTCGGCACGAAACCGAGAACCGTATTGCCCACTTTCTGTCCGAGAGCCGCCGCTTTGGCCATGGTGGGGATACGGGTCTGAGGATTGCCTGAAAGCCAGTTCAGCACCGTGCTTTTTATGGGGTGACCGCCCATGCCTTCTTCTTTGAGGAAGGCAAGCATGGCAAGGGCAACCTTGGCGGATTCGATTTTGACGGGGCACACGGAGGTGCAGCGGCCGCAGCCTGTGCAGTGTTCCACCATAAAGCGCAGTTCTTCCAAGAGGCTCGGGTCGATTTTGCCTTTTGTGGCTTGGGTGTAGTAAATGGCCTCGGTAATGGCGCCCAAGATCATGTTTTTGTTGCGGGGGTGATACTGGTAGGAGCGTTCGGGATAAACCATGGGGCAGACCTGTTTGCATTTTCCGCAGCGCGTGCAGGCCTGAACCGTGCTTAAAAGTTCTATGAAGCGTTCCTTGTCCGCAAGACCGCTTTGGCGTATGTCTTCGATAAGGCGGTTGAAGGAGAAGGTAAACGGCCGTACGGGCAGTTCCTGCTGCACAAGTTTGCCGGGGTTCAGGATTTCCCTTGGGTCCACGCGTTCTTTAAAGGCGCGCAGGGCTTTTATTTTGTCCCGTTCCAAAAAGCTGATTTTGGTAATGCCTATGCCGTGTTCGCCTGAAACCGCACCGCCCATTTTTTTTGCCATTTCCATGACCCGAAGAACGGCTTCTTCCGCATTTTCAATCATGTGGGGGTCGTTGGAGTTGACGGGAATATTGACATGGCAGTTGCCGTCGCCCGCGTGCATGTGGCTTGCGATGATAATGCGGCTTTGGCGCATGTACTGGGAAATGGCCTGAATTTTTTCTTTGAGCCTCGGGTGTTCTTCGCCGAGGGAGTCAAGGAAAAGCGTGGCGCGCATGGTCAGCTCGTCGTCGCTGACGGAAAGTTCCGCGTTGTCGTCGTAGAGGCCTTCGCCGCCTGCAATTTTGGAAACATAGGAAAATTCTTTGTTAAATTCCTTTTCCTGCATGGGGAAGCCCTGAAGGCGGCCGACTTCCTGCAGGGCATGGCGGTAGGCCTTGCCTGCCATTTCCACGTTGAGCACTTCGAGGAAGTGGGCAAAATCAGGAATTTTGGGCATGGGGATAACCACGTCCTCATTCATTTTAAAGCCTGAGGTGCGCTTGGCGATGGCGGAAAGTTTGTGCCTGTCTTCCCAGAACAGTTCGCTTTCTTTTTTGTCCTTGGCAAGGGCGGCGTATATATATTCGCTGTCGCCCACAAGGGCAAGGATTTCCCTGACGCTGTCGTCAAGGAGCATTTCGTCGTTGCCGTCCACCTGCACGATGATAACGGATATGGGGTCGCCCTCGTGACGGGGGGATTTTCGTTTGTATTCAATGGCCTGCACGTATTTGACGTTGAATTCTTCCAGTGCGGAAACGCGCACGTAGTCGCCTTCGTGGCGTATTCTGTCGCGCAGGGCTACGATTTTGTTGATAAGTTCTGCCGCAGGCTTCATGCTTCTGCCGAAAAATTCCAAGGCAAGCACGCGTGAATATTTGGGCATTTCGTGGAGGGTGAACACGGCGTCGATGATAATGCCGTCCACGCCTTCTTTCTGCATGCCGGGCAGGCCGCCGAGTACTTTGTTGGTGACGTCTTTGCCGAGGCCGGGCAGGCGGATTTCGTCGCCCCGAAGTTCCACTACGCTTCTCAGGCCGCCCGTATCATCGTCGCGCACTTCAAAGGTGGCTGTTTCGGTTTCCAGAATTTTATGGCGGGGGTGGCAGATGCGTTCCACGCGGATGAGTTCGCCCGTGGGCGTAACCATGCGCCATGAAAGCAGATTGTCCAAGGTTGTGCCGTATTCAAAACAGAAAGGGCCGCCTGAGTTTTCGGCAATGTTGCCGCCGATGGAGGAAGCTGTTTTGGAGGCAGGGTCCACGGTGAAAAGAAGTTTGTATTCGGCTGCCTTGTCAATGGCGTCTTGGGTGATGACGCCCGCTTCGCAGAGCATGGTTTTGTTCTGTACGTCAACCTCGGTTTTGGTCATGCGGGTCATGTTCACAATGACGCTGCGCTTTCTTGCGGGCACGGCGCCGCCCGTCATGCCCGAGCCGCCGCCTCTGGGAATAAGGGCGAATTTCATTTCGTTGGCAAGGCGCACAAGACTTGTGACATGGTCGATATTGTCGGGTTCCACCACAAGAAGGGGAAGTTCCATGCGCAGGTCGGTGGCGTCGGTGCTGGTTTCCACAAGGGCGCCCGGCCGGGTGATAATGCACTCTTTGGGCATAATGGCATTCAGCCGTTCCACGAGTTCGTGCCTGAAGCTGACTTCCGCGTCATGGGCGCTCCAGAACATGGTCATGCCTTCGCTTATGGCAGTTGCGTAAACATGGGCAAGGGCATGGGATTCCCGCTCAAAGCGCTGTTCCACGCTGTTTTTGACGGTTTGGGCCGAAATAAAGGGGTTATAGGCCACAAGAAAAAGTTCTTCGGCAATTTGGCTGGCAAGCTGCTGCACGGCAGTGGGCCAGCTTTCAAATTCGTCCAGATTGATACGCAAAATTCGGTTCACCACAAAAGCAGCAGAAATGGAAACGTGTGGTCCTTTGTGAGCCATATTTTCTCCTTTGGCCTGTATATTTTATGCCTGCCGCATAAAAAGCCGCGGCAGGCCCATTTGATTTGTATTTGTGCGGGGGAACTGCAAAATCAGCGGGCTTTGCTGAGGCGCACGCTGATATTGTTGCGCACCCACTTGGGATCAATCCATTCCTTGGGCTGAA
>CALUWZ010000037.1 GCA_944324625.1 uncultured Mailhella sp.
GATAACAGCTATATTGCATTGTTTGTAAAAAAATATCTGCAGGACGGCATAGATTTTTCCCATAGCTCGCATACGCAGATAAAAAACAAAATTTTGGCAATAAACGGCAATGTAACGGCATACTTGCGTCATCAGTGGGGACTTATGAAAAATAGAGAGGAAAGCGATAAACACCACGCTCAAGACGCAATAGTCATTGCCTGTGCAGGGCAGGGTATGGTGCAGGCTTTGTCCCGTCTGTCTAAAATGGTCGGCAATGTGCATGCGGAAAAGAACAGGGCAAAATATTTGGTGCAGAAACCGTGGGCAAATTTTCGTGAAGACGTGCTCACAGCCGTGGATAAGGTTTTTGTTTCCCGTGCGGTGCGAAAAACTGCCACAGGTGAAATCCACGAAGAAAAAATCCGCACACTAAATCCAAAATTGAAGAAAAAATATAGTGCTAAGGATGTAAAATCCGGAATACAGGTTCGCGGAGGTTTGGCAAACAACGGTGAAATGCTCCGCACCGATGTTTTTACAAAAAAGAACAAAAACGGCAAGGAAGAATTTTTCCTTGTGCCTATTTACAAGTCTGACCTTGGCAAGCCATTGCCCAATAGAGCTATTGTTGCCAATAAAAATGAGGATGAATGGACTGTTATTGATGATACGTTTACGTTTAAATTCAGTTTATTTATGGATGATTTGATAAAAACTGTAAAGAAAGATACTGTTATTTTTGGGTATTACAAAGGTGTCCATAGAGGAACAGGCGGAATAACCATTATCAGTCATGACAAAAGTCAAACTTTTGAAGGAATAGGGTCAAAGACACAAAATAATATTATAAAATACCAAGTTGACCCTCTCGGCAATTATGTGCAGGTAAGGCAGGAAAAGCGTTTGCCTTTAACTCTTGTGCAAAAAAGGAAAAAACATGGCATGGCGAGTGGTGCAGATAAGCAGACCCTGTCTGCTCAAGATTAAAAACCGTCAGCTTGTATATGCTCCGCAGGATAAGGGGGAAGAAATTACGCTTCCCCTTGAGGATATAGCCGTGCTTATTTTAGAGCACAGGCAGATTAATTTTTCCCATGTCCTGCTTGCACAATTGGCGGAATACGGAATATGCCTTTTTTCCTGTGATGACAGGCATATTCCGAACGGTGTTTTTTTACCCTATCATCAGCATTATCAGCATGCGTCAGTGGCAGGCATGCAGATACGCACAGCCCTTCCCCTCAGAAAACGGCTGTGGCAGGAAGTTGTGCGGGCAAAAATTGAAAATCAGGCTCTTTGTCTGCAGGCTCTTGGAACGGGCAGTGCACAAAAGCTTTTTGTCTTGATGAAAAAGGTGCAGTCAGGTGATGCGGGCAATTGTGAGGCAGGCGCCGCCCGTCTGTATTTTGGGGATTTGTTTGAGAATTTTTCCCGTCAAAAGGAAGAAGATTTTCGCAATGAATATTTAAATTATGCCTATGCCCTGCTGAGGGGCTGTGTTGCCCGTGCTTTGGTCGGTGCGGGACTTTTGCCCTTTTTGGGCATACACCATGCCAATAAGCTTAATGCCTTTAATTTGGCGGATGATATGCTGGAGCCGTTCCGTCCGTTTGCCGATTATTTGGCAAAGCAGCTGGAAGAAAAAAACAGTCCGCTGACGCCAAAAATAAAGCAGGAATTACTGGCCGTTCTTACTCTGCAGTGCGAAATCAAGGAAGAAGTGCGGGGCATACTGTCTGCGATGGACAGCATGGCAAGTTCTTTGGTGCTCGCCATGGAGCAGAAAAATCCCAAGCTTCTTGCACTGCCCCGTTTTATTCAGCCTTGACAGAGAATAAATAAAATCCTGAGGTTTTTATGGCAAAATCAGGAGAACGATATATGCGCATGCTGGTATTTTTTGATTTGCCCACTCTGACAAAAGAAAATAAAAAAAATGCCCAAAACTTTCGGCAGTTTTTGCTGAAAGAGGGATATATCATGCTGCAATGGTCGGTTTATTCCAGAATTTGCAGGGGGCAGTATGATGTTGAGGTGCACAGCCGGCGTCTTAAAGCTTCTTTGCCCGAACAGGGAAGTATCCGCCTTTTGACGGTCACGGAAAAACAGTATGCAAATATGGAAATTTTACTCGGACCTGTGAAAAAAACAGAAAAAATCGGGGCAACCCAGCTCCTTTTGCTGTAGTTTTTTTACGCAAAAATAAGAAAATCCCCTGATATTTCAGGGGATTATTTTTGAATGGTTATACTACATGTAAATTGGAAAGACAACTATAACGCATAATTTTTTATGCAATTTATAAAATAGGTTATACTACATGTAAATTGGAAAGACAACTATAACAACGTTCAAAAAGGCACACTTCCTCTTGCAGTTATACTACATGTAAATTGGAAAGACAACTATAACGCTTTTTGCGCTGTCTTATTATGCCATTCGGTTATACTACATGTAAATTGGAAAGACAACTATAACATAAACTTTTTGATTATGCACGACAACGCTGTTATACTACATGTAAATTGGAAAGACAACTTTAACAAATTTATTTGCGTTATCGCAAAAAATGGCGTTATACTACATGTAAATTGGAAAGACAACTATAACCCTACAGTGTATTTTCTCAAGTTAATACACGTTATACTACATGTAAATTGGAAAGACAACTATAACAGCATTTCCGATAAGGTTGCTTTGCTTGTAGTTATACTACATGTAAATTGGAAAGACAACTATAACTCAGGCTTACCATAATCATTGTATGCTTCCGTTATACTACATGTAAATTGGAAAGACAACTATAACTATTCTGTTATAACCTTTATTTCATTTTTGGTTATACTACATGTAAATTGGAAAGACAACTATAACATTCCTTTGCTTTTTTCACGGTTGCTACTGGTTATACTACATGTAAATTGGAAAGACAACTATAACGATGATACGGAAAATGATAACAGGCTTTTTGTTATACTACATGTAAATTGGAAAGACAACTATAACGTGAAGGCGATGTCTTTTGGGTTCACTCCAGTTATACTACATGTAAATTGGAAAGACAACTATAACAAAGCGCCGAAGAAGGCTTGGCCGAGGCTTATGCAGGCATCGCCCACAGGGGTGTTTTGAGGAAAGAGTATTTTTAGTTTGGGGGCAGCATGGACTGCAGGCGGAACAGTGCTTGGGCTTTGAGTATTATTAATTGCCGTTTTTTGTGTGTTTTGTTCAGACCGTGTTTTTTCCGCAGGGCTGTCATGTTCGTTATGGCCGCATGGGCACACAGACGCGCCGTGTTCGGAAATCCTGTCAATTTCCCGATACAGGTTTCTGAGCAAAATTTCATTGTTGAAAACGCCGCCGCTTAAAATCAGCTGTTCGGACGGAAAATTTTTATTCAGCAGGCTGAGGCAGTCGGCAAGGGCACGGGCAAGGCTGTTGTGGAAAATTTTGGCAATGTCGGCAGCGGTTCTTTGGGCCTGATACAGTTTAAACAGTTCGGCATAGAGGAAAACCGTATCAATTTCCACGCAGGCCGCAAAATCGTCAGGCTGTTTTTTTTCCTGTATTGCTTGGCGTGTTTTTTGTATTGCCGCAGGATTTTGATGCAGCGGAATTTCTATATATTCCGCCGTACTGCCTGAAAAAGCGATGTCTTCCAGCTTTATGGCTGCCTGCCCTTCGTAGCTTGTGTGCGTGCAGATATTCAAAAGAGCGGATATGGCGTCAAACAGTCTGCCGCAGCCGCTGCTTTTGGGGCAGTTGATGTTTTTATCCAGCATAAGGGAACATTGGGCAAGGGGAGCGGCATATTCGGGATTTTGTGAGAACGGAAAACTGTCAGTTTCCTTCAAATAGCCTTTTTCCAGAGCTTTTTGATGATAGGCAAAAGCAATGCGCCACGGTTCGAAATTGGCTCTGTCGCCGCCGATAAGGGCAATGGGGGAGAGGCTTGCCAAGCGGTAATGGCGTTTTTCTTTGGCAAAAAGATAAAAGATTTCTCCGCCCCAAATGCTGTTGTCGTATCCAAGGCCCGTGCCGTCCATAATGAGGGCAAAATACGGCGTATCGTGCAGTTGTTTTTGCTCTGCCAAGACAGAATAGGCATGGGCTATATGGTGCTGGACTTTTTCCAAGGGAATGCCGTGCTTTTGGCTGTATTCTTCAGCCGCGTGCGTGCTTGGAAAATCGGGGTGGAGGTCGGTCAGCACTTTTTGCGGCTTCACTTCCAGAAGTTTTTGCAGGTGCTTGGCTGTTTCGTCAAAAAAATCCAAAACTTCCAGATTATCCAAATCGCCGATGTGCTGGCTTGGGCAGGCTTCTTTTTCTTTGGTAAAGCAAAAGGTGTTTTTTAAAAAAGTGCCTGTGGCAAAAACGGAAGTCAGATAGTTTTCGTTTTCGGGAAAGCTGACGGGGCTTGGCACGTAACCGCGCGCACGGCGGAAATATACTGTTTTGGGCAGCGGATTTGGGCTTTGGGAAGAAGGGCAGGAGAATTTTGAAAATGCCGGGCTGTTTAAATTTGTCTGAAGGGCTTTAGTATTGTCTGTATTTTCGGCATGTGCGGCATTTTGGGACAGGGCAAGGCAAACGGAATCGTCCACACGGATTAAAATATCCCGGTCATGAAAAAGGTAATAATCGGCAATGTCTTTTAAGTCTTGCAGGGCTTGCCTGTTTTTTATGCAGATTGGTTTTCCGCCCTGATTGGCAGAGGTCATGATCAATGCTTTGGGGGCTTGCAGTTTTGAATTTTTCTGCAGCACATCGGGACTGAACAGCAGTAAATGCAGGGGGGTATAGGCAAGCATTATGCCGATTCTGCGCGTATCGGGCGCAATGCTGTGAGGCAGGCCGCCTTTTGCGGGACAAAGCACAATGGGTGCTGAAATGGAGGTTAAAAGTTCTTCTGCCTCTTTGCTTATATGGGCCAGCTCTTTGGCTGTTTCAAGGTCTTTGACCATAATGGCGAAAGCTTTGTGAGGTCTGTTTTTGCGTCTGCGAAGTTCGCGGACGGCTTTTTCGTTAAAGGCACTGCAGGCAAGCTGAAAACCGCCGAGTCCTTTTATTGCAATGATTTTTCCTTGGTTCAGCAGGCTGATGCATTGTATCAGGGCTTCATTGTCCGCCGCCAAAATATTTTGGTTTTGCGGAAGATAGGGCGGATTTTGCGTTTGTTCCGCAGTTTCGGATTTTGTTTTGCCGTCGCTCAGCCAGATATGCGGACCGCATGCGGCGCAGGCATTGGGCTGGGCATGAAAACGCCTGTCAAGGGGATTGGTGTATTCTTTATGGCAGTCGGGGCAAAGCGGAAAACAGCCCATGCTGGTGACAGGTCTGTCATAAGGAATGGATTTTGTTATTGTATAACGGGGGCCGCAGGATGTGCAGTTGGTAAACGCATAACCGTAACGGCGGTTTTGCGGGTCGAACATGTCCTTTTTGCAGTCCGCGCAGACGGCGACGTCAGGGCTTACCAGAACGCTGTGGCCTGTATGCTCTCCCTGTTCGGAGTGGATAATGGCAAATGTTTTGTCGTTCTGAAGGGGAATTTCCGTTTTTTCATGGGAGGAAATACGGGCAAGGGGAGGCAGTTTCTGATGAAAGTCAAGATTGAACTTTGCAATGTTTTCTTCATTGCCTTGGATTTCGATGCATACGCCCTTAGGGGTGTTCTGCACGAAACCGCATAAGCTGTTTTCCATGGCGATTTTGTAGACAAAAGGCCGAAAGCCTACGCCCTGAACCTGCCCCCTGATAATGTGCTGTTCCCGTTTCTCCATATAACTTGCTGTATTAAATGTCTATGTTGAAATTGAAATTTAATCCTTTGTCTTTATTCTCGCTTTGAGTTTCGCTTTTTTCTTCTTCGTCTTTAGTCTGGGGCTTGTGGGCAAAGTCAGGATTATTGTTTATATTGAATTCAATGGTCCGTTTATTTTCCAAAAGCTTGCTGAGTTTGCTCATAAAGCAGGATTCATCGCCGTCCACACATTCACAGTCGTCTTCGTCACGCATGGAGTAATCAAATTCTTCGGTTACATATTTGGGATGCAGTCCTTTGTACTGCTGTGATTTCTTTTTTTCGCGCATCAGGGCGAAAGCCATTTCAGGCGGAAGTTCGCTCAGCATTTGATAATATTCCTCAAAAGCGGCATCTTTATCGGGATTTCCTGTCCTGCCGCCTAAATGATAGTCATACTCGCCTGTGCGGATTTTTTCCAAAAAGGCAGGGTCCTGCAGTTTGGTCCGCAGTTTTTGGGGCACAAAATGTTCCATGCCGTTTTCGGAACCGGGTTTTTTCTTTTTGGAAGTTTTTTTCGGTTTGTAAATATCTTCGGGAGCTATTTGGGTTGCTTCAAGTTTTTGTGTATCTTCAATGTAGGGGTCTTCCAAGTTATCCAGCAAAAATTTATGCACAATGGAATAGCGCAGCAGCGCCAAGGGATCGACGCCGGGAAGTTCGAATTCTTCATCTTCCCAGTCTTCATCAAATTCATCGTCTTCGTCAAGGTCATTGTCTTCGGTTTCGGCAATGTTCATTAATGCTTCAAAGGCTTTGGCAGGGTCAAACGGTGCTTGGTATTCATGGGAAGATTTTGGAATGTCCGTCAGTGCATGTGCGGTAACTCTGTCTTCTTCGCTGTTTTTTGTTTCATCGGGAAGCATTGCCACAAGATTTTGCAGTATGGGAGCCATGTCCTCGTCAGACTGTATGGGGCAAAAATTTTTTAATCCGCAGCGGGGGTGAGCTTCTTTGTTTTGAATTGAAGAGACAAAATTTTTTTCTCTGATTTCGTTTTTTTGAATTTCGAGAATGATTTTGTCAATAAGAATTTGTTCATTGTCAACATAAAGAGGGATTTGGCAGATGCATTTGTCCTCTTCAATGCGGAAAACAGTAACGGTGAGTTCCAGCTCATTTTCTCCGGAAACGCCTAAAAAATGCAGAACAATGTTTTTGCCGGCCTGCAGAGTTTTTGCCTCGGGCTGGTTTGAAATGTCAAGCGTGATGCTTTGCATGGAAACTTCAAGCACACGGCAGGGAGAAGAAAATCCGTTGATTTTCATCCACGTATTTTTGGGCATAATTTTGAGCGGAGTATTTGACTGCTCAAATTTTATGGTATAGCCGTTTTCATCCATACACTGCTCTGAACTGTGCTTGATTATTTAATGACCTGACGTTCAAGGCAAAATTCCACACGTCTGTTTTTTGCCTTATTTTCCGGCGAGTCATTGGGGAAACGGGGATTTAAATCGCCCATGCCCGTTGCGGTCACTCTTAATGGATCTATACCATGATCAATGAGCCAACGCAAGACATTTACGGCACGCAGGGCTGACAGTTCCCAATTATTTTTAAAGCGCATGCCTTGGGGAATGGGGCTGTCGTCAGTGTATCCTTTAATGTTGACGGTCATTTCTCTGTTTGATTCAATGATTTCAAGAATGGTCTGCAGCTGTTCGTCCGCTCCTTCGGCAAGTTCTTCAGAACCCGGAGCAAAAAGCAGGCTGTCTCCGATGGTGAGCGTGATTGTGCCTTCATCCAAAATGGCACCGACTTCGCCTTCAACATTTTTTTTGGACAAATAACTTTGAATGGCGTTGAAAACGTTTTCTTGGTTTTTTAAAAGTTCCTGACGTATGCGCATTAAATCCTGCACAGACTGCTGGGTATTGCTGTCAATGTTGCTCTGCATCTGGCCGCCTGCGATTTCACTGGCGGAAAGACCGCCGAATGCCATGCGCATGGACCCGAAAACGCTTTGGAAGCGTTTTACTTCCACTGTTGACATGGAAACCAAAAGCACGAAAAATACAAGCAATAAGGTAACCATGTCGCCATACGTGGCAAGCCAGCCCATGTCCTCAGGTTCGTCCTGTTCCGGTTCAGGGAGATTATTCATAACAGTTACCTTTTATTTTTGGGTTTGCGGTTACTTATCTTCATGCTTTCTTACGGAAGGCGCAAGGAAGGAAGATAATTTTTCATATACAAGTCTGGGGTTATTGTTTTCAAGAATGGATTTTGCACCTTCAAAAATAATGGAAAGGTTCATGCTTTCCTGCGTGCTGCGTGATTTGAGCTTGGTGGCAAGGGGAGAGAAAATAAAGTTTGCCAAAATGGTGCCGTATAAAGTCGTAATAAGAGCAACAGCCATGGCAGGACCGAGGGCTGAGGGGTCATTGAGCTGGCTGAGCATTTGGATAAGGCCGATAAGCGTACCGAGCATACCCATGGCAGGCGCAAGACCGGCCATTTTGTTGAAAACGCCGATGCTTATGCCGTGACGTTTCTGCATGGACGAAATTTCAATAATAACAGTATTGTGAATAAGCTCAGGGTCGGCATTGTCCGCAATGAGCTGCATGGCTTTTTTGAGCAGGGGATTGTTGGTTTCCACCCTTTCAAGGGCAAGTATTCCTTCACGGCGGCTGATTTCCGCAATCTGCACCATAACATCCACAACTTCTTCGGGCATGGTTCTTTTGCTGGTAAAGGTTTTGCCTGCTGCTTTCATGGCTTGGATAAATTCTTCAAGAGGAAAACAGATGAGAGTTGCCGCAAACGTACCGCCAAAAACAATCAGAACACTTGGAATATCAATAAATCCGGCAGGGTCCGGACCCATTGCAATGGTTACTCCCACAAGGCCGAAACCTGCAATGATTCCTATGAGGGTGGCTAAATCCATAATTTTTTCACCTGTTAACTATTGATTAATATGCAAATGGTGCGTAAAACCATTTTCAGTTAATAAATAAACGTACTAGCCTAAAAAGTCCAGTGCTTTTTAAAATCGTAAACGGAGTATGCCCCGCATATTCCCACACACAAGGAAGGATTTGTGATTACAAGAAATAATGCTATCCGCAATATCGCCATTATTGCCCACGTTGACCATGGCAAAACCACTCTGGTAGACGGTCTTTTCCGTCAAAGCGGACTGTTCCGTGCCGATCAGCAGGTTGATGACCGCATCATGGACAGCATGGAACTGGAACGTGAACGCGGTATTACCATTGCCGCCAAAAACTGTGCTGTTTCGTGGAACGGCGTGCGCATCAACATTATTGACACCCCCGGCCACGCCGATTTCGGCGGAGAAGTGGAACGGGCCTTGTCTATGGTGGACGGCGTTGTGCTTCTGGTGGACTCTTCGGAAGGACCGCTGCCCCAAACCCGTTTTGTTCTCAGAAAAGCTCTGGCGCTCAAGCTTCCCGTTATCGGCGTTATCAATAAAATTGACAGAAAAGACGCCCGTCCCGAAGAAGTTTTGAATGAACTCTATGAACTTTTCATTGACCTTGACGCCAGCGACGAACAGCTGGAATTTCCAGTGCTGTATGCCATTGGCCGTGAAGGGGTTGCAATGTATAATATCGGAGATAAGCCCGAAAACCTTAGCCCTTTGTTTGAAACAATTTTAAAACATATTCCCGGTCCTGCCTATGACGATGAGCTGCCGTTCCAAATGCTTGTAACCGATCTTGATTATTCCGATTATCTCGGCCGCCTTGCCGTGGGCAGAATCAGAAACGGCAGCGTACAGAGCAAGGAAAGCCTTGTGTGCATCGGTGAAGACGGAACGCCCAAAGCTCTTCGTGCCACTAAAATTCAGGTTTACCAAGGCAAGCAGATGATGGATGTGGAAAGTGCCGAACCCGGTGATATCATTGTCATGGCAGGCATTGAAGACGCAACCATAGGCGATACTATCTGCACCAAGGAAAATCCCATTGCTCTGCCCCGTATTCATGTGGATGAGCCTACCGTTACCATGCGTTTTTCCATTAACAGTTCTCCGCTTGCAGGCCGTGAAGGCAAAATCGTACAGTCCAGAAAAATTAAGGAACGCCTTGAAAAAGAAGCTCTCAGCAACGTGTCCATCCGCGTGGAGGATACCGAAGACAAAGACAGTTTTATTGTCAAGGGCCGCGGTGAATTTCAAATGGCGATTATTGTTGAAACCATGCGGCGTGAAGGCTTTGAGCTGACTGTCGGACGGCCTGAAGTTATTATGCGTGAAATTGACGGCGTATTGCATGAACCTATTGAAGACGTGCATATTGACTGCGACGAAGTGTTTATGGGCGTTGTTACGGAAAAGCTTTCTTTCAGAAAAGGACGCATGGCAAACTGCGTCAACCACGGCACCGGCCGCGTGCGCTTAACTTTTTCCGTTCCTGCCAGAGGCCTTATCGGGTACCGTGACGAGTTTTTGACCGATACGCGCGGTACGGGCATTATGAACTCAACATTCAGCGGCTATGAAGAATACAGGGGGGATTTCGTTACCCGCCTGACAGGTTCCCTTATTGCCGACCGTTCAGGAAATGCCGTTGCCTATGCTTTGTATAACCTTGAACCCAGAGGCACGCTCTTTATCGTTCCCGGCGACCCCGTATACGAAGGCATGGTTATCGGCGAACACAACAGGGACAACGATATTGACGTAAACCCCACAAAGGAAAAGAAGCTGACCAACATGCGCGCAGCAGGCAAGGATGAAAATATCATTCTGACCCCAGTGCGGCCCATGACTTTGGAACATGCCCTGCACTTTTTGCGGGAAGATGAAGTATTGGAAGTTACTCCTGAATCTTTGCGTATCCGCAAAACAGAACTCAATGCCCAGAAACGCCATGCAGCAGGCGGCGGCAGAAAAAGAATATAAAAAACAGGCAGCTTCGGCTGCCTTTTGTTTTTTGGGGGAAATGATTTCCCCCAAGCCCCCTCACAGCCGCACAGTCCGCAGTGCAGACAGTGCGGGTTATGCATAAGCAAGTATCGGATACGGTAAAAAAGTTTTGCGGGGAGAGTATGAGAGGGAGAACTTTTTCAAAAGTTCCCCTCTCATGGAAATGAAGAATAGCAATACAACGGAAAGGGCAGGCGGCTGCCTTTTGTTTTTTGGGGGAAATGATTTCCCCCAAGCCCCCTCACAGCCGCACAGTCCGCAGTGCAGACAGGCGGGTTATGCATAAGCAAGTATCGGGTACGGTAAAAAGTTTTGCGGGGAGAGTATGAGAGGGAATTTTCAAAAGTTCCCTCTCATGAAAATGAATAATAAAAAAGCCCTTTTTCAAGGGCTTTTGGTTTTTGTGTCGGAAAATTATTTAATGCCGATTTCTTCGTCGGTGAGATAACAGGCAGGATCTTCAGCCCATACATCGCCGTAAACGGCTTCAGCTCTTGCGCGGAAGTTGCCGCCGCAAATATTCAGGAACTTGCATTTTGCACAGCGTCCTTTTACGTGAGGGCGTTTGTCTTTGAGCTGGTGCAGGAGTTCAATGCTGGGGTCGGTCCAGATTTCGGAGAACGGTCTTTCAAGGACGTTTCCGAAAACATGGTGACGCCAGAATTGGTCGGCGCTGACTTTTCCGTCCCATGAAATGCAGCCGAAACCGCGGCCTGAGCTGTTGCCTTCGTTGAATTGAAGGAGTTCAAAAACTTCAGCGGCACGTTTCGGGTCTTCACGCTGCATGCGCATCCAAAGATAGGGGCCGTCGGCATGGTTGTCTACGGTAAGAACTTCTTTTTCATAGCCTTGGTCATACAGTTCACGGGTTTTGTCCATAATTAAATCAACCATGGCACGTGTTTCCTGATGATTCAGGTCTTCTTTGATAAGTTCGCTGCCGCGGCCTGAGTAGACGAGATGATAGAAGCAGACGCGGGGAATATTGCGTTCTTTCATGAGTTCAAAGATTTTGGGAACTTCAGCGGCATTTCGTTTGTTGATGGTAAAGCGCAGGCCTACTTTAATGCCTTCTTCGCGGCAGTAGTCGAGGCCTTCAAGGGCTTTGCGGTAAGCTCCTTTTACGCCTCTGAACGCATCGTGCACGTCTTCGCCGCCGTCAAGGGAAACACCTACATAGGAAAGACCTACGTCTTTGAGGATTTTTGCCATGTTTCGGTCAATAAGCGTACCGTTGGTGGAAATAACCGCACGCATGCCTTTGCTTGTCGCATATTTGGCAAGTTCGGGCAAGTCTTTGCGCACCAATGGTTCTCCGCCTGAAAAAAGCATGACGGGAGCGCCGAACTTTGCAAGATCGTCAATCATTACTTTTGCCTGATCGGTGGAAATGGGATCAGAGCCGTTTTCGTCAAGGGCGTGGGCATAGCAGTGCACGCATTTGAGATTGCAGCGCTGTGTCATATTCCATAC
>CALUWZ010000038.1 GCA_944324625.1 uncultured Mailhella sp.
AGTTATACAGGCTTCACATCCTTTATTTGTAAAAGCAGCAAATAAATCTGCACAACAATCAACATTTGTTCCTTTAACTATTAATGGTATAGTTAAGGAATCATGGGTAAAAATTCCAATAAAATTTATTTTGAGGTAAAAGTATGTACGAAATTTTTCTAAAAGGCGGCATCGTTATGTGGCCATTGCTTTTTCTTTCTGTTTTGGCTTTGGCAATTTTACTGCACAGAATTTTTTTATTTAACGCAATGAAAGGGAAAAATTTTTTTGAGCTTTGCAATATCTTGGCAAGAGTGCAAAGAGGCGCGGACAATCTTTTTCTTATTTCTTCAATTGCACCTTTATTGGGGTTGTTAGGGACGGTTTTCGGAATTATTAAATGTTTTGAAACCCTTTCCGTTTCTCAGCCGGATTCCCAAATTCTTTCTTTGGGACTGTCTGAAGCTCTTATAACAACAGCTGCAGGACTTATTATCTCTATTCCCTGCTTTATTGCTGGCCACTCACTGCATCAGCAGGCGGACAAAATTTTTGATCGTGAACAACAAAAAAACAAGGCAGTACAATGAGAAAAAGAAAACAGTTATATGAAGTAAATATTGCTCCGCTTATTGATGTTGTTTTCATTCTTTTAGCGTTCATTCTTATTTATTCCAAAATTGAAACATCGAAAAGTATAGAAGTAACGTTACCGGAAGTCAGTGGAGAAAAAAATCAAACAAAGCAAAAAGTTATTGAAGTCGCGATAAATAAGCACGGAGATATTTTTATTGCTCAAACATTGTTTACCAAAGAGGAGTTTTCAGATAAATTAATGACATTTAATAAAAATGATACACTTACTATTAAAGCGGACAAATTTGCTCCGTCAGAAACCCTTATTTGGATAATGAAAACTTGCGCAGATCTTGGCTGGCCGTTTGCAGATATTCAAGTTTCCGGAACATAAAGGAATAATGAAAATGAAATATGTTCATTTTGCTTTAATCCATGCTGCCATCAAAAATTCTCAAACAGAAAATCAAAAGTATATTTATGAATGCACTTGCAACGCTATTCAAAATGGAGCAAATTTTATTGTTCATACTGAATTGGCTCTTTCAGGTTATTGCTTTGGCAGCAGAGAAGAAGCTTTGGCTTGCGCTTGCACAGCAACTGAAAATACAATAACCCAATATGCAGAACTCAGTAAAAAACATCAAGTGTTCATCGGAATTGGCTTTTTGGAAAAATGTTCCGACACAGCTTTATTGTATAACAGTTATGTTATTTTTAATCCCAAAGGGGAAATTGTTTGTCACTATCGAAAAATTCAGGCCGAAATGTTATGGGCAACATCAGGAAACCCGTGGCAAAACGTTATATTTGAAACTCCTTGGGGAATAATGGGGGTTATTATTTGCGCAGACAGCTATCAGGGGTTAATGTGCAGAAAAGCTGTTTTACAGGGGGCAAAACTTTTAATTATTCCGGCAAATTGGCCCAAAGCCGTTTTGGATCCGTCCATTATCTGGCAGGAGAGATCCAAAGAAAATGGAGTATATGTTTTCGCCTGAAAAAGATAAAAAAAAGAAAAAAAAATTGATTTTACCCGTTCACAATCATGTGTTTTTAACCCGCAAGGAAAAAAAATATTGCAGGAATTTTCTGAGAAAGGTTCTATTTTTTCAGTTTCAATACCGCTTGATAAATCAGGAATGCTTTCAAATACTGACAGAAAATTCAGATTATCTTCACGTGCAACCAATTTATATTATCCTATTACATTAGCTCGTACATATTTTGATGAGCTGACATCCTTTCTTGGTGTGCCTTCAGCTATAGCCAATGCTGAAGTGATAACTATATCTTCTAATTATGACAAAGCAATCTGTTTAGACAATAATCATAAAATACAGATTGTTCTTTATCCGCAAGACTATAAACACAGACCTGAACGTCCTCTGACAGAAGGGGAAATAGCCGCGTTAGATGATAAAACAATAAAAATAGGCCTGCCGCAAGGAAAAGAAAAAATTTATTCATTAGCCAGAGATAAAATTGAATGCTTTCCCATAGGACCTTTTATGGTTTGTCCCGCAACATTGGAAGAGGCAATGCATCCGGAATTTGCTTATGCGGCTGCTAAAAGCGGTGCAGACATTTTAATTATTTTTTCACGCATTATTTCAAAAGAAGAATTGGTCGTTTTACAGGCAAGGACCGCAGAGCAAGTATCCATAGCTCTTGCCGGGCAAACTTCAGCAATTTTTTTACCTTCCCGAGGGCATTGTACATGGGAACAATATGTTTCAAAAAATACTTTTTGCTCAAAAATTATGGATGAAGATTTTTTTAAACGAAGAAAACGTTTTCAAGATAAAATTGCTTTTGAATATTTTTGGCAAAACTGGAAATAATATTTATACCCAAAAGGATGACTGCATAATGAAAAATTTTCCTTATGAAGGGCTGGAATTGATTCAAGGAAGGCGTTTTATTGCCGGGCATTTTCTTTTGCCTCATCTTGTAATTTCTACTTGCAGAGCACATGGCGGCATACGGTCTGACATTGAATATGTTTTTAATCAACAAGCTTGCGAACCTTCCGGTTTTTGCGGGGAGTTGTCACTTGTTTCATATCAAAATCCAGAGCAATACCTTGCTGCTGCCTGTGAACAATATCAGCTTCCTTTTGAAAAAAGTGCAATGCTGTCAACTGCTGCCAACATGCATTGTGCAGGTATTCATTCCGAACAGTTTGAAGAATTGACAGTATGTGCAATTGTAACAGGCGGAATAGAAGGAAATGCCGGACGGGCTGGAGACCCTGCTTCGTATTTTGAACAAAATGGTACTGCAAAGAATATAAAACCAAACCATTATGCAGACCCAAACAGTCAAGGGACTATCAATACAATGGTTTTTATTAATAAAGAACTCTCCCATGGAGCATTGGTACGAAGCATTATGATGGCAGCAGAAGCAAAAACCTCTGTATTGCAGGAACTTTCAGTTGCTTCAAGATTCAGCCCATCTTTAGCTACAGGAACAGGAACAGATCAAATTGCGGTTTGTTGTCGGAAAACGGAGAATGAAAGACCTCTTACAAATGCCGGAAAACATTCTAAGTTAGGAGAATTGATTGCAAAAACAATACGAGCTGCAACAAAAGAGACTTTACTGAGACAAAATGGATTAAGTCCTGTTTATTGCTGCAGTTCAGAATATATGCTGCGTCGGTTCGGAGTTCAGGAATTTTCTTTGTCTGAACATTTAAAACATTATTTAACAAAAAATTTTTATGAAATATGCCAAAAAAACATACGCTGCATTGATCATGACCCTATCACTGTAGCCGCCGTTGCAGGTTTTTTACATATTGCTGACCAATGTTCATGGGATATCCTTCCTTCTTTTTTACACAAAGATATTTTTATGCATCATGCTGCAATGATATCTTGTTCCGTAAGCTTGCGTTATGACCTTTTGCCGCAATTTAAAAATGCTCTGGAAAATCATTATCAAACAACATGGACTCCTTCAGATTATTGTATTTGTGCCATTGCTCTGGGATATATGGAAAAATGGAAAAAAACAGAATAAAATAATGAAAAAATCATATCGAATTTAGGCATTTTTTTTAATTTTTTTTCATGAGTCCGCAGGGGATTGCCCTGCGGACTTTTTATATGTTTACCTTGTTTAAGGCATTCTAAAAAATTTTCCTTTTCATACGCTACGTTACCGCCGATATGTAATTTTCGGGTCGGTCCGAGACCTTTTGCGTCAAGGTTGGCAAGTGTTTTGGCTGAAATGGTATAGCCGAGTTGTTTGGCTGCTGCCTGACGGGAAAAGACTGCAGGAAGTGTGTTCTCCGTTTTTTTTTTTTTTTTAATAACTATACTTTTTCCTTGTTTGGATGAGCGTAAATACCGGGGGTTGAGATATTGGTAGCCATAGGGATTGTACATTGCTTTGCTGCTTTTGTTTTGAGTGATGTTTGAGTGAAATGGGGGGATGGGGAAAGCTGCAAAAATTTTTATATTGGCAGATGATCGGAACAAGCAGTTAAGTGATGGATTATTAATTATGTTGTATAATAGATTTTTTGCAGATGTCTGATGTATGGTTTGTTATAATTAATTGGAAATAAAATTAAAAAATTATAATAATTAATTTTGTAAAATTAACTTGACTTAAGGTATGTTATATGTATTTTAAAGATGAAAGTTAATTTCATTTTCAAAAAAAACTTTCAAAAAAGGACAGTTTATGAAAAAATTTACAACATTGGCACTCTTGGCAGGACTTGTTGTGTCAGGCTTTACAGGTGTGCAGCAGGCTAAGGCAGCAGAGTTTAAACCGCTTTTGGAATTTGTGGAAGAATTTTATTACGGTGAAGCAGGACACAAGCTGCCAAACGACAATTTCGGGGCGTATTCCAGAATTCGTTTCGGCTTTGATTATGCGGCAAGCGAAGATTTGTCCGCGACCATGCTTTTTGAATACGGAGCCCATGCTTGGGGCAATAACGGCGATGATTTCACTGCTGACCCCAGTGTTGATCATGAAGCCTTTGTAATGCGTTTGGCGTATATTGACTGGACAGTGCCGGGTACTGACGTGCTTGTCCGTATGGGACGTCAAGGGGTTGTTACTCCTTCTTATGCTTTCGGCAGTCCGATTCTTGATGACAGGGCAGACGGCATTACTTTTGCTTCCAACGTAACGGACAATATTCTTGTGACGGCAACATGGATGCGTCTTGCAAGCGGAAACGGATATTCAGGGATGAACGGCAGTGATCCTGTTTATGATAAAAACGGCTTCAGAGCGTTTGATGATGCGGATGCGTTGATGCTTACTTCCGAATTTGCCTATGACTCCTTTAAAATTGCTCCGTGGGCAATGTATGTGAATGTGCAAAAGGGGGTCGGAGAGCATTTTGTGGCAGACCCTGCACATGATAACGGTTACATGTTAAAAGGTGACACCAAAGCATGGGCGCTCGGTCTTTCTGCCGAATTGACTTTGTTTGATCCCTTCACCTTTGCCGTTGATACCATGTACAACAATATCAAAATAAATCCCATTGATCCGACGGCAGAAGACCGTTTTGACAGTTTCTATGTAGGCGCCAGCGCAAGCTATGCCCTTGACAACGGTACTCTTGCTTTGAAAGGCTGGTATACGACAGGCAATGACAATGACGCCAAAAACGATAACGGATTCATTGCCCTTGGCGGCGGTTTCGGTGCTACTTCCATTATGTTTGACGACAATGAAATTGCCGAAGACCCCTTTACCCGCGGTGAAGGTTCTCCCATGGGTACCCTTGGCGTTATTTTTGAATACGCTGATTTCTCATTCCTTGATAAGCTCACCCATACCGCCCGCATTGCCTATATTCAAGGCACCAATGAGGCAGAATTTGTCGGCGGTGTAAGACAAGTTGACGGTGACAGCTTCTTTGACAACTTCACCGATGAAGACAGCGCCGTTGAAATTGATTTCAACAGCACCTATGAAATTTACAAAAACCTTTCCGCAACCGTAGAACTGGGGTATTTGTTCGTTGACATGGGCAAATTGAGCCAAGATGCCCAAAACAGCGGCATTGACGACAATATTTTCCGTTCAACCCTGCGTTTTGTTTATAATTTCTAATAAAAACTTACTCTCCTCTCCGTCTGCAGGCCTGTGCCTGTAAGGGGTCTGCAGACGGGCATTCGATGAGGTTTGTATAAAATTTATGCTTATATTTCAGGGGTGTTATGAAAACTTTGGCAGATTTAAAAAATAAGCAGGAATGCATTGTCAAAGAAATTCTTGCAGACGGCATACTGGGGCAGAGGCTTATGGATTTGGGGTTATGTCCCGATACCAAGATATTGTTTGTTCGCAGGTCTCCGTTCAATGACCCCATTCATATCAAAATAGGCGATTATCATGTAGCCTTAAGACAGTCTGAAGCAAGTTCAATCATGGTGGAAACAAATGGCTAATGAAATAAGCATTGCATTGGCAGGTCAGCCTAACTGCGGAAAATCTACGATTTTTAATCTTCTGACCGGGGCAAAACAGCATGTGGCCAATTATCCCGGGGTGACAATTGAAAAGAAATACGGGTATTTTAAGTGTTTTGGCAGTTCCATGACCTTGATTGACCTTCCCGGAACATACAGCTTGGCTTCCTATTCTCCCGAAGAAATAACCACAAGAACATTTTTGCTGGAAGAAAAACCTGAACTTATTTTGGGCGTTCTGGACGCAAGTTCCGTGGAAAAAGGTTTGTATTTTCTTTTGCAGCTCATGGAAATGGAGCAAAAAGTCGTTGTAGCCCTCAATATGGTTGATGTTGCCAAATCCCGTCAGATTTATGTTGACGAGAAAATTTTGTCAAAAGAACTCGGGGTAAGCGTTGTTTCTCTTTCTGCCGCACAGGGCAAAGGAAAAGATGAACTTTTAAAAGCCATTGAAGCGGAAAAAACACAGTTTTCCAAAACACAGTCTTTAAAAGCGCAGTATTCGGTTTATTACGGAGACTTGGAGCCGTTTATTGAGCGGGTAATGAAAATCTGTGAAGGCTATGACCTTGCTTTTCCTTTGCGGTGGACAGCCATTAAGCTTTTGGAAAAAGACAGCCATGTGGAAAGCCTTGTTAAAAAATCATTGCAAAACAGTGATGTTTTGGTACAGGTTGAAGATATCCGCAATGAATTTTATGAGAAATTTAAACAGGACCCGTGCAAATTCATAGGCTTTTGCCGACATGAAAAAGCAAGGGAAATTGCCCGGAAAGCATGCCGCCGTCCAATGACCGAGGTTCACTCGCTGACTGAAAAGCTGGATGCCGTATTATGCCATAAAATTTTCGGTCCTTTTTGTCTGGCTTTGATATTATATCTTTTTTATTATCTGTCCGTAACAGTGGGCAATATTTTGGCGGCAAAAGGCTGGATACTCTGGACGGAAGTTGAAAATTTCGCACGGGCAGTTTTGCCCCAAGAAAATTTCCTGTATGATGAACTTTTGACCTCACTGGGAAATTGGATTGTAAAAAGTGTTACGTCCGTTTTGAACTATCTGCCTATCTTCCTTATTATGTTTGCTCTTGTGGCAATTTTGGAAGACAGCGGCTATCTTGCCCGCATAGCCTTTATTCTTGACAGGATTTTTCATGCTTACGGACTGCACGGACAGTCAACGCTGCCTTTGATTTTGGGAGGAGTGTATGTCGGCGGGTGTGCGATTCCGGGGGTTATGGCTACAAAAGGCATTCCCGACGAGCGTTCAAGATTTGTGACCATTCTTATTGTGCCCATGATGAATTGTCTGGCAAAAGTTCCGCTGTATCTTTTGCTGATAGCGGTATTTTTTCCTGACACAGCAGGATCGACCATGTTTTTTATCGGAACGGTAACGCTTTTCATGGGAATGATAACGGCTAAAATATTGTCTATGACAGTCTTGAAGCATAAATGCACTGCTCCCTTTATCATAGAACTTCCAAATTACCATATACCGACGGTAAAAAGTGTTCTGCTGCAGACTTTTCAGCGTATTTGGCTGTTTTTCAAGAAAATTTCCACCATTATTGTAGCTGTTTCCGTGATTGTGTTTGTGCTGATTTCTTATCCCGGACTTTCCGACGACAGAAAAGCGTACTATGACGGGCAGGCGCAAGCCGTTATAGGCAGGTTTATGGCTGATGTGGAAAAAACAGCATTAAGCGGAAAATTCACAGAACAGGATATTATGCCTCTTATTGCTTACCAAGATGAACTGCGGGCAAAAAAGAAAGGCGTCAGTCAGGAAGATGCTAAATTAATCAATGCCCAAGCCCTGAAAGATGAACCTGTGTTGGCGTCCATTGTGCTTCGTCAGGGCAAAGACGGCAGAATTCTGGCAAAATCTTTGCGGATTCTTGACAGTTCAAGAAAAAATCTTCGCCGCGAAATGCGTCAGGAAACATTTGAAAAAAGTCTGATCGGACGTGCGGGAAAAGCTTTGGAAAGCGTTACGAAATGGGCAGGCTTTGACTGGAAAATCAATGTTGCGCTTTTGTCTGCGCTTGCGGCAAAAGAAAACAGTGCGGCAACACTCGGCGCAATTTACGGCATTGAAAGCGGAACCGTTGCCGACGGGCTGAAAGCGCAGGAAAACGGCATTACTCCTTTGCACGCTTTGGCTCTCATGCTTTTTATGACCCTGTATCCTCCCTGCATTCCTGCTGCCATGATGATTAAACTGCAGACAGGGTCAGCAAAGTGGATGATTTTTTCCATGATTTATCAGATGACTGCAGGGCTTTTGGTTGCAAGTTTTGTCTTTACCGGGGCGAATTTGCTTGGACTTTCCGCAACAGAGGCCATGTGGACCTATTACGGGCTTTGTTTGATAACGGCAGTTTTGCTGTATTTCGTGAAATTGAAAGAAGCATAGAAACAGTATCCGGGCGGCAGATGAGAATATTGTAAAAATAAAAAAAGACCTGAATAAGGGAAAAAAGGAGATAATTGAAAATGAAATTGAAATTTGTTGCTTTCAGTTTGGGATTGATGCTTGCAAGCCCTGTTATGGCACAAGCCCACAGCGCTTTGTTTGACTGCTTTGATAACGGTGACGGAACCATTTACTGCCAAGGCGGCTATTCCGACGGTTCTTCTGCAAAAGGCGTCAAAATCACGGTTTCCGATGCGGGCGGAAAAGTGCTGGAACAGGGACAGCTTGACGCAAACAGTGAAGTAACCCTGAAAAAACCGGCAGGCGATTATTTTGTGACCTTTGAAGGAGGCGAAGGGCACAGCTTAAAACTTGATGGCAAAAACATTGTGGAATAAATAATTTATCAAGGAGAAATATATGAAAAAACTTTTGGCAGCCAGCTTGGGATTGCTTGGACTTTTGGCGGCAGTGCAGCCTGCGGACGCACATTTTATGGTTGCGTACAACAAAGACACCTATATGGAAAAGGCAAAAGACCTTGACATGCGCATGGTGTTTACCCACCCGTCCGAAGCAGGCACGGTCATGAACATGGGCGGAGTTAAAGAATTTTATGCCCTGCACCAACGCGGTGATTCCGATGTGAAGAAAATCGACTTTTTGAAAAATGTTAAAGAAATCACTTGGAAAAACGGCGATTCCAAAGCGCCTGCTTATGAAGCGCAAATTAAAGCAAAAGACATCCGTTCCCTCGGTGATTATGTGTTTGTCTTTACTCCCGGGTATTACCATGAAGAGGAAGAAGGCGTTTACATGCAGCAAATCACCAAACTCATTCTTAACGTGGGCGGCATCCCCGGAAATTGGAATCAGCCCGCTGGACTTCCTGCTGAAATCGTACCCATGATTAAGCCTTACGGACTTTGGACAGGCAACGTTTTTCAGGGACAGGTTCTTTCCAACGGCAAACCCGTTGCCAATGCGGAAGTTGAAGTTGAGTTCATGAGCAATGAAATGCAGCTTGACAGCAATACCATGTCTTCCAAATGCGAAGTGAAATATCCTGCTCCTCAATTTGTAACGCAAACCATTTTCACAGATGAAAACGGTGTCTTTACCTTTGGCATTCCCCGTGCCGGCTGGTGGGGGTTTGCAGCTCTCGGCGTGGGTCCCGATAAAGAATACAAGGGCAAAGAATTGTCTCAAGATGCCGTTATTTGGGTTCAAGCCGTAGATATGAAATAATTAAATAATAAAATAATTACTCATGAAGCCTCCTCTTTGAGGGGGCTTTTTGTCAGGGAGATTAGTATGAGAAAAGTTATGCTTTTGTTTTTTTTATGTGCCATGTTCGGATTTGCCGATGTTCAAAGTGCACTTGGCCACAGTGCTTTGTTTGACTGCTTTGACAATGGTGACGGAACAATTTTGTGTCAGGGAGGCTTTTCTGACGGATCGTCCGCTCAAGGGGTACGCATTGTCATAAAGGACAGCGACGGCAATATATTTCAGGAGGCACGGCTTGATTCCAACAGTGAAGTTGTATTGGATAAGCCGACAAGAAATTTCAGTATTTTGTTTGACGGCGGAACGGGCCATTCCATTGAAATAAACGGTGAATCAATTCAGTAGGTTTTTTTATGCAATATCCTGTTATTATAGAAAATTTATGCCATGCATATAAGGATTTTCCTGTATACGATTCTCTTTCCATGCGGTTTGAAAAAGGTAAGATTTACGGTGTGTTGGGAAAAAACGGTGTAGGAAAAACAACGCTTATAAAAATTTTGATGGGGTTTTTAAGGCCAGTTTCGGGAAAATGTTCCGTTCTAGGTGAACCAAGTCATGCACTCTCTGCCCAAACCAGAAATAAGATAGCCCTGCTCTTTGAAAGGCATTTGGCGTATGAGTTTTTTACCATTGAACAGGCAGAAAAATATACATCACAATTTTATTCCAATTGGAATAAAGATATTTTTTATGATTTGGTAAACCGTTTGCGCCTTCCCTACAGCCATAAAATTGCCTATATGAGCGAAGGGCAGCGCTCGCAGGTTGTGCTTGGTCTTCTTTTGGCGCAGCAGGCGGAACTTCTTATTCTTGATGATTATTCCATGGGGCTTGATGCGGGATACCGAAGCTTGTTCATTGACTATTTGCAGGAATATTTAAAAGAAAACAATGCAACCGTTATTTTGACCTCCCATGTTGTGCAGAATATGGAATCTTTTGTTGATGATATTCTTTTTTTGGAAAAAGGCGGAAAAACGGCTCATTATGCCTTGCCTGAATTTATGCGGACTTTTCATTGCTATACCGTGGGGCATCAATATCAGACATTTCAGGACGCCGCAAATGCAGTACAGAAAATTATAAAACGCCATGAAATCAAAAATATTGAAATTCATGGCAACTATTTGGAAATTTACAGCTTTTTGCCCAAAGCGGCCGTTTGTGAGGTTATCGGAAATTTGTCGCTTGACATGGCAGGGTTTATGGAAGTTCCGATGAGCCTTGAAGATGCATTTATAGGATATACGGGAAGGTATTGATATGAAGAACGCAGTCAGGGGAATTTTTTATAAAGAATGGATAAAACTGCGTTTTTTTTACGCTTTTTTGTTTTTATTTAATTTTTTGTTTGTACTTTGGATTAATTTGGACATTTACACGCTGTTCCGTTTAGATCATGGCGAGATTGTATGGTACAGACTGATCGGTTTGAAACAAATGCCGTATCAGGCATTAATTTTTCTGCCCATGATAAGCGGATTTGTTTTTGCTTTTTGGCAATTTCTTCCTGAAATGCGGGAGGAACGGCTGAGGCTGGCTCTGCATTTGCCCTACAATAATGTTCTATTGGTTTATTGCCATCTTTTCAGCGGAATTTTTTTGTTATTTGTTTTGTTTTTATTTGATGTTCTCTTTTTTTGCGGAATGCTTTCCCATCGTCTGCCTTTTGAATATTGCCAAACAGCTTTTTTGACTGTTGCCCTGTGGTTTATTGCAGGCATCAACGGATATCTGATTTGTTCCGTAATTTTGATTGAGCCGCAAAAGTATATGAGAATATATTATTTAATGGTATTTTCGGCTTTGTTAATCCCGCTGTATTCTTTCAGGCAATTGGGACAGACAGTTGAATTGCTGCCTGTTTATATGGGCATGGCTGTTGTTTTGCTCATTTGTGCTGTTCTGTCCATTTATCATTACCGTTTGAGGAGCGTACAGGCATGAAAACTTTTTCTTATTATATCAACTACTTTTTGGGTATTTTGGCATTGGCTTTCTTACTGCCGTTGCTTTATCAGTATATTTTTATTAAACCAATTGAAAAGACACATATTTTTCACAGTATTTTATTGGATAAATTTGTGTATACGGAAACTGTTCCGTACCCGAAACAGGCACAGAAAACCGAGGACCACCACGATTCTATTGTGTATAAAGACGAAGACGGAAATTTTTATACAAGGCTTGAGTTTGAAGATGCGTTGCCTTTCATTTATTATCGCAATGCCGAGGTCAGAGGAAAATTGCCGTTGGTTTTTAACGGAATATCTTATACCCGTAA
>CALUWZ010000039.1 GCA_944324625.1 uncultured Mailhella sp.
CCTTTTCCCATGATACCTATCTGCTCTTTGTCAACAAAGGACTGTTTTATGCCTTTTTAAATATTCTGATGAACCTCTGCTTCGGAATTCTTTTGTTTACCGCAGGCTTTTTCGGAGTCAATCTGCTGTTATGAAAAACTGTACGCTTATCATTCTGTGCCTTTTTTTCGGGGCAAGCGCCGGCGCGCTGGTCCGCGCTGAAATCGTATCCGCAGCAGGCCATACGGCCTTTCCTCTCGGAATTTTGCTCGCCAACATGCTGGGCTCGTTTTTGCTCGGATTTTATTACAGCAAAAAACGGGAAAACTCCTTTATAACCATTTTTTTCGCAACCGCATGCCTCGGCTCGCTGACTACGTTTTCAACTTTTATCCACGACATTTTTCTGATAGCGCTTGGCCGTGCCCTGCCCTATGTTCATGCTTCCGCCCCCCTGCAGGCCTATGTCACGCAGCATCCTTTTTCGGAACTTGACCTTTCCCATGCGCTTTTAAATCTCGGCTTAAATATTGTCTTATGCCTTGTTTGCGTATATCTTGGCAAAAAACGGATTTTCTTCCTATGAAAAACGAAAGCCCGAAAACATGGTACGTTTATCTTGCCGAGTGTGCAGACAAAAGCCTGTACTGCGGAATTACCGACAACATCATCAGACGCTTCTGGCAGCATAACGGCATGAAAAAAGGCGGAGCAAAATACACTGCCGCCAGAAGACCCGTATCTCTGCTTTTTTTTGCGGAAACAACAAGCAAATCCCTTGCCCTGAAAGCAGAATACGCCGTCAAGCAATTGCCCAAAACCCGAAAACTTGCCTGCCTGCAGCAAATGCAGCAGAACAAAACAACGTAATATCATGGCACAAAAACATACGGCACAAATCATTCTTTTTCCCCTTTTACTGCCTTTGTCCTATATTTTCGGCCTGCTGGCCCGCCTGCGCCTGCTGCTTTACCGCCTGCGCATAAAAAAATCGCATAAAGCCAAAATCCCCTGCATCTGCGTGGGAAATATTTCATGGGGCGGAACAGGCAAAAGCCCCGTTATTGATTACCTTTTAAAATACCTGCACGGACACGGCATTTCTTCGGCCGTGCTCACAAGAGGATACGGCGCAAAACTGCCCGGCCTTCCCTTGGTGCTTGACAAAAACAGCAAATCAGATACGCTTAATCTTCCTGACGAACCCTGCATGCTTTTGCAAAAAAATCCCTTCGCCACAATTATCATTGATCCCAAGCGTGCAGAAGGCGCACAGTTTGCAGAAAAAAATCTTTCCCATATTCAGTCCCTGCTCATGGACGACGGATTTCAGCACTTCGGGCTTGAACGTGATTTTAACTTTGTTCTGCTGGACAAAGACGATTTATCCCCTTTCAGCCTGCAGACATTCAGAACAAACAATTGGAACACGCTGATCCCCGCAGGTTCATGGAGAGAACCCAAGTCAGCCTTAAACCGCGCCGACGCCTTTCTGCTCAAGTGCCCGAAAAATGAATGGGAAAAACTGCAGAATAATGCGGCGGCAAAACTCGTTCCCTTTGGCAAACCGCTTTTTGTCTTTGAAATTGTGCCTGAAAAACTTGTTCCGATTTTCCGTTCCGAAGCAAAACCCATTACCCGTTATACCCTTTTGGCAGGCATCGGCAATCCCGAACAGTTCCGCCGAAGCACGGAAAATTTTCTGGGCATGCCCTGTTCCGGCCGGATTTATCTGCCTGACCATGCCGACATGCAAAAAGCCCTGCCTCGGATCCTCAGCGCGGACATGCCCGTTGTCTGCACGGAAAAAGACGCCGTAAAACTCAAAAACATTCCGGAACTGTCCGGCAGAGAACTGTATTATACGCAAACTTCCGTGCGTTTCCACAGCTGCGCCTTCAGCTCCCAAGAATTTAATTCATGGCTTGATACAAACATTCTGACAAAATTCAACCGATAACAATATACAGAGAATAAAATGAAAAAAATTTCCAAAAAGAAAAAAACCTATTTCGGCAAAGATCCGGAAGAATATACAGAAAAAGACAGCACCAAAAAACAAAGCAAAAAAATGAACGGCAGCCCTGAGGAATTTTCCAAAGAAACCATATACGCCATTTTGGAAAATACGCCCCACCCCCTGCGGCTTGACGACATACTGCGGCGTGCTGACGTCACTCGGCGTTCCAAAAAAGAAGTGCTCAGTCTTTTGCATGAGCTCACCGAACAGGGCAAAATCGTTCATCACAGGGGCGGTTCCTATTCCGTCAGCGCAAGCCTCGATCATGTAACCGGCACACTTGCCGTGCAGCGTTCGGGGGCAGGCTTTGTTTCCGTAAACAAAGAAGACCGGCCCGATATCAAAGAAGATATTTATATTCCCGAAATGTACATCGGCGACGCATGGAACGGCGATATTGTGGAAGTGGTGCTTATGCCCAAGCCAAGGCCCAATGCGCAGGGCATTTTAAAACGCCGTGAAGGCAAAGTGGTCAGCGTGCTTGAACGGACTCACAAAGTGCTTACCGTGCGGCTTGAAGAAGACGCAGCAAAACAGCAGCGCAAATATATTAAAGATATGGCGGAACACGGTTATATTGCCAGCCCTACGGACAGCCGCTTCAATTTTCTTGTGCTTGTGCCTCTGACCGCGGATTTTACGGACACATTGGCAGAAACGGAAAACGCCGTTCTGCGGGCAGGCGACCTTGTCCGCGTAAAAATCGGCGAACGTCTGCCCTCACGGCTTGACCGTCCCCTTTGGCTCGGCGTGCCGGAAAAATTCCTCGGCGGACAAAACCAAGTTTCCGTACAGGAAAGCATTGTCAAAACAAGCAGCGGCATTCCCACGGAATTTCCCGACGACGTAATTGCAGAAGCGGAAAACATCGCACGGGCGGAAGGCTTTTTGCAGAGCGAAAAAGAACAGAAAAAACAGCGCATACCCCTTGAAAAAAACGATACGGATCTGCGCAGCCTGTGCCTTGTGACCATTGACGGCGCAGACTCAAGGGATTTTGACGATGCGGTATGCGCAGAGAAAACAGACGAAGGCTATCTGCTCACCGTAGCCATTGCCGATGTTTCCCGTTACGTCACACCTTATTCCAAACTGGACAAAGAAGCAAAACTTCGCGGAAATTCCTATTATTTTCCCAATTCTGTGGAACCGATGCTCCCCGAAGCCCTGTCCAACGGCCTGTGCAGCCTGCGTCCCGATGAAGACCACAGAATCATGTTTGCCAGAATCCTTTTCAATAACAGGGGACAGGTAAAAAATACTGCTTTCGGACAAGGCGTAATGCGCTCCAAAGCAAGGCTTTCCTATGACGCCGTGCAGGAACTTTTTGATACGGGCAAAGCCGAAAACGATCCCTTTGCCCCTGCAGTCACCCCAGAAGTTGCAGACATGCTGCTTACGGCCAAAGAACTGGCGGAAATTTTAATACAAAAACGGCATAAGGCAGGCTCTCTGCATTTGGATATTCCCGAACAAAAATGCATTGTCAAAAACGACAAAGTCATAGGTCTCGGCGTGCGTCCGCATTTTTTCGCCCATGAACTCATCGAAGCATTCATGGTGGCTGCCAACGAAGCCGTGGCGGAATTTCTGCATAAAAACAATGCACCCTGCCTTTTCCGCATTCACCCCGCACCTGCCCCGGAACGCCTGCATACATTGTCCGTGGTTTTCGGGCAAACGGCTTTGGCAGAAATTCTGCCTGCCGAAAGTCCCGATAAAATCGGCGAAAGCGCATGGCTTTCCCATATTCTGGACAATCTTGATCAGGCAAAACGGCAAAACGGAATCCATGCTTCCGAAGACTATGAAATCAGCCCGATAGCCAAAAACAGCTATCTGGCACACCGCATGATTTTGCGCTCCATGATGCAGGCACGCTACAGCCCGTATTTGGACATACATTTCGGCCTTGCCTCCCGCTGCTACTGCCACTTCACTTCACCCATACGCCGCTATGCGGACTTAATGGTGCACAGAAGCTTAAAAGCCCGGCTCGGCTATGCGGACGCCAACCATAAAATTTTCAGCCCCGAATACATGGAACAAACTGCAGACATCTGCAACGAACAGGAACGCACGGCCCAAAATGCCGAACGGGAAGTGTTCCGCCGTCTTTCCTGCCTCATGCTGGAAAAACAAATCGGCAGAACATTCAGCGCCGTTGTCAGCGGACTGAGCAATTTCGGGATCTTTGCGGAACTTTCCGAAAATATGGCCGAAGGCATGATACGCATGGAAAAACTGGGCAATGACAACTTTGTCTAAGACGAAGACAGACAAATCCTCTACGGAGAACGCACGGGTGCAGAATACCGCCTCGGCGACGAAGTAACCGTAAAGCTGGAATTTGTGGACATTACCCGTCTGGAAATTGATTTAAGCCTTGAAGGCGTCACCCCGAGAAGGGCTAAGGGCAAAAACAGGCTTTTTGCAAAAACTAAAGAATACCCCGATAAAAAACGAAGAACAGCAGAAAAAAGCAAAACCCCGAAATCCCAAAAACAGAACAGCAGAAAAAAAGACGGAAAAAAATCAAAATCCAAAGACAGCCGCAAAAAACAAAATAAAAAATTGCCCCATGCAGGCGAACCCCGCAAACAAAAAAAGAACAGCAAAAAACTAAAAAAAATCTGAAACAAAAAATAAAAAATTAGAAAAATAGCCCAAAAAAAGGGGAGCAACACTCCCCTTTTTTATGAAACAGCACAGCTATTGCTTATAAATTGCTCTTTTAATCTCCAAAATGATCTCTTCTGCAACTTCTGAAATTACAGATTTCCATGCACCTACAGTGAAACCTCCCCCCATGGAAATGGTTCTCTGAACAGGAACATTTGCAATAACATTGCCATTTTTATCAACAATTTGACTTACAGTCTCTAACTCTGTTGCCCCCATTCCGGGCATAAGCCATCTAGCAAAAGCATTACCTGGTTTATAATTAATAATTTGGGTCACAATTGAATAATCATTACCTTCCAACCCTTGTTTTGCTACGGCTTCTTGTAAAGCTTCCTTCAAACTTTTTTCCAAATCAATTTCAGGTTCATCTTCATTAGGCTGATAACCTGAACGGTCTTTCACCTCAGAAATCATAAATCCTGAATTAGGAGCAAGCATAACATCAGGATTTTTTAATTCAAAACTTGATGTCTTGGTGCATGCCGTTCCAATCAATAGCGCAAAAGACAAAAACAAAATTTTTACCTTCATAAACCTCTCCATAAATAATTTCAAATAGATAATATTTATAAGTCAAACAAAATTTCTTTTCAACTCTTTTTTAGTTTGTCTTTATAAAAAAATTTTAAATTTTTTAAAAAAAACATTTGACAAACATCCCTGTTTTACGTAAAAGACTTTTCACGGCACACGTCCTCATCGTCTAGCCGGCCCAGGACAGCGGCCTTTCACGCCGTCAACGGGGGTTCAAATCCCCCTGAGGACGCCAAAAAATTTGAAGGACTTGGAAGAAATTCCAAGTCTTTTTTTTGTTTATTTTCCCCGCACTGTCCCTCAGCTTTTTTTTCAAAAAAAAATTTCTCACAAAATCAAGTGTGCGGTCCTTACTTTAAAAGACAGCTGCACGCACCATTCATTTTTAATTTTCTGCAATATTGTCATCCGATCATCCTGCATACGCACAAAATAATTTACCCGTCAAAATTTCAATAAATTATACGGCAGTATCCCGTGTTTTTGGTATCAATATCCGCGCTGCATAATTCTCAAAGGAAAATTTTAAAATTTTAAGCAAAAAACTTGCAAACCAAATGTGACTATGTTACAAATATCACTATCTGGTAATAATAACTATTATCGGTAAATTGGAGGTTCTATGAAGTATGGCTCATTTTTCCTCTTAGCCGGAGGCGTGCTGTGCGCTTCGCTGGCTTTGGGGGCAGCAAACGAAAGCATCGGGGCTGAAAAAAAGGTTTTAACTCAGCCTCAAATGGAAAAATTCACAGAAGTATCAGGCATTGTGCTTGATAAATGTATGGCCTGTCACTCCCGTGATTATGATTTGCCGTTTTATGCAAAAATTCCGGGAATTAAAAGCATTATTGAAAAAGATTTCAATGATGGACTGCGTGCCATGGATTTGAATCAGGAACTTGTGGGCATCAATAAAAATAAACCCGTAGGCGAATCCACCCTTGCAAAAATGGAATGGGTAATTACCAACGACACCATGCCGCCCGCCAAATTTACTGCCGTGCACTGGGGCAGCAAAGTAACGGCAAAAGACAAGGAAATTATCTTGAAATGGGTAAAAGATACCCGCGCAGCCCACTATGCAACCGGTCTGGCTTCTGCGGAACACGCAAATGAGCCGCTGCAGCCTCTTCCCGACAAACTGCCCGTAAACCCCGACAAAGCTGCCCTTGGCGAAAAACTTTTCAATGACACTCGTCTTTCTCAGGACAACACTGTTTCCTGCGCAAGCTGTCACGCCTTTGACAAAGCAGGCACAGACAACAGACAGTTCAGCGAAGGCGTACGCAAACAAGTAGGCGACATCAATGCTCCTACCGTATTTAACGCCGTATTCAACGTAAAACAGTTCTGGAACGGCCGAGCAGCCGACCTGCAGGAACAGGCCGGCGGACCTCCGCTCAATCCCATTGAAATGGCATGCCAAAACTGGGATGAAATCACTGCCAAACTTGCCGGCGATGCGGAATTGACCGCTGCCTTTACGGCTGTTTACAAAGACGGCTGGTCAGGCAGCAACATTACCGACGCCATTGCCGAATACGAAAAAACCCTTATCACCCCCAACAGCCGCTTTGACAGATGGCTGAAAGGCGATAATACGGCCATTTCCGAATATGAACAGCAAGGCTACCAAAAATTCAAACAATACCGCTGCTCAAGCTGCCATGTAGGCCAATCCGTTGGCGGTCAGTCCTTTGAATATATGGACCTCAAACAAGATTATTTTGCCGAACGCGGCAATCCGCTCGGTTCTGACAACGGTCTTGAAGGCTTTACCAAAAATCCTCATGACCTGCACAAATTCAAAGTGCCGAATCTGCGCAACATTGAACTGACAGCTCCGTACTTGCATGACGGTACAGTGGAAAGCCTTGACGAAGCAGTGCGCATTATGGGCATCTACCTCTCCGGTATGGAAGTGCCTCCCTCCGACAGAGACCAAATTGTTGCCTTCATGCGTACGCTCACGGGTGAATTCAACGGCAAGCCCCTTACAGGCGAAAAAGTTGAAAAATAACCCAGCGTAAAAATTGCCAAAACTAAAAGCCTCCCCATCGGGAGGCTTTTTGCGTATCTTCATAATTATTTTTTACAACAAAGACAACTATCTTTCTCTGTTATAAGTATTTTTATTTCAGCCTGAACCGTATCTTTTTTCAATTTTCTAAAGTATATCAGAGACTTCAGCTCTTAAACCTAAAGAGTACGCTGTGCGGAACTTCGTCCCCCCAAGCGCAGACACCAAAAAAAAGGCCTGAAAAGCCCTTGGAATACGGTAAAATTTTTCAAAAATTTTTTTTATTTGTCTGCTTTTGCCCAGAGGCAGACAAAACGATAAAAATATGTAAAATCAATATATTATTTTATAAAAACACCATTGAAATCAAGCGGAAAGGCATTTTTTGCGTGCACGAGGCAAAGTTTGTCTTTCATGGTCAGGATATAAAGCTTCTGTTCGGAAACGGCAGTCAGGGCAAGCCACAGCTTGCCGTTTTCGGGAAGTTCTGCACGGAAAAGAAGCTGACGGATTTTTTGCACGGCCGTTTTGGGTTCTGTCTCAGTTTTCTTATTGTCCTGTGCGGATTTTTCGGATTTTGCGTTTTTATCGGATTTTTCGGCAGGTTCAGAGGATAAAACAGTCATGCTGATTTCGCCGTACCCCTGCACAAACAGCTTGCCTTCTTCTTCCGAAACCGTGATTTGCAAATCCCCTTTTTTATAGGTTCCCTGCGTGGGGCGCTGCCAAATTTTTTGGGCGAGTTCCTGTGTTTTGGCAACAGAGGCAAGCATAAAAGCATGATCTTCGGGAATATCGGGCAATTTGGCCAAAAAGCTCTGCGCCACCGCATTCCTGTCATGCTCAAGCCATTGTTTATGATTTTTCCAAAGCTCCCTGTAGGCTTTTTTATTCAAAGTTCCGACAAGTTCTTTCCACGTGAGGTTCAGCATGGCATCGGCAAGGGCATACTGTTCGTTTTCCCGCAAAAAACTGGCATGCTTTTCATCCGTCAGAATAAAGTCCCGTTCCTGCACGCCAAGGGATTCTGCCGCACTATTTTCCTGCATGAACTCCTGCCCCACTGCCCTTTGACCGGACTCTGCCTGTTCGGAACGCGCGGACTTTTCGCTGTCTGCCCTTTTTTCCTCGGCAGCCGAAGAATGAGCCTGCGGCGCATAGTCAAATTCTTCATAAAAAGAAGGCTCTTTGGCAAAAGCCAAAGGCAGTTGACCAAAGAGCACAAAAAAAAGGAAAAAGAAAATTTTCATTCCGCTGTCCGTTCGGGATTATGCCAAAGCGGTTTTGGGATATGCCCCTGCATTTTCGTAAGCCTGCATGGCTATGCTCATGTAAGCCTCGGAAAAATTCTGCGGTTTCTGCGGCAGGCTTGAGGCAACGGCATACAATCCTGCCAGCATGTCCCCAAAATCCACATGCCCCATGTGGGCAAGGCGTATGATTTCGTCTTTCATGGGTTCTTGGCCTGCGGCAATGACTACGCCTGTTTTTTTCGCCGCAAGGCTGACCAGATCGCTGCCGTTCACGCCTTCGGGCATGGCAACGGAAGTCAGCCCCCATGCATAATGGGTTTTGGCAAAAGGTTCCAGCCCCATAGCCTTTATGCCTGCCCGGGTCATCTGCGCCAAAGCATAATGTTTCTGATACAGGGCGTCCAAACCGCCGTTTTCAAAAATCATGGTCAGCGCCTCGCGAAGTCCGATAATCAAAGAAACAGGAGAACTGAAATTGGTCTGATTTTTCAGAACATTTTTGCGTTCTGCCTTCAGATTGAAATAAAAACAGCTCGGCTCCACAGTTTCCGCCTTTTTCCAAGCTTTTTCGGAAAGCGCGATCAAAGAAAGCCCCGCAGGAACCATAAGACCTTTCTGCGATCCCGTCAGCAGGGCATCAATGCCCCATTCATCCATAGGAGCGGGAGAAATGCCCACAGAAGAAATTCCGTCCGCCACCAAGAGCACGCCGTGCTTTTGGGTCACTTTGGCAATTTCATAAACAGGATGCATAACGCCTGTGGATGTTTCGCAGATTTGTATGCAGACGCCTTTGATATCCGCATGCTTTTTCAGCACTTCTTCCACGTCATCGGCAGCAATGGCCTGTCCCCACGGTTTAGCCAGCTCCACAACGTCAAGCCCCTGCGTTTTGGCAATATTAATCCAGCGTTCCCCGAATTTGCCCGCCTGTGCGACAAGGATTTTTTCTCCCTTGGCAAAAAGATTGGTCACGGCGGCGGTCATGGCGCCTGTTCCCGAACTTGCAAGGGGCATAACTTCCTGTTCCGTGCCGAAAAGCCGTTTCAGATACGCACGGGATTCTTCCATAACGGCTTTAAATTCAGGTTTTCTGTGATGAATCATGGGCATGGCCATGGCAAGGCGCACACGGTCGGGAATGGCGGTGGGGCCGGGGGTAAGCAGACGGAGATGATTTTGCATAGGTCACCTTCAGATTAAAGATTTGACACGTTCCAAAAGAGCCAAAAGTTCGGGAGCATAAATGACAGCCTGTCCGAAAAAATTGACCATAACCAAAATAAACACGGCGGCAGACCCCATATCCTTGGCTGCTTTTACTTTTATGGAATAATCATGCGTAATCAGGTCCAACGCCTCTTCAATGGCGGAATTAAAAAGCTCCGCAACAATAACCATGAGCCAGCCGCACACGGAAAGTGCGGTCAGATACCACGGCTTATCCGTATACCAAGCCAAAAAGCACAAAAGAAGGAGAATAAAAAATTCCTGTCTTATGGCAAGGCTGAGGCGCAGTCCCGTCACCAATCCCTGCAGGGAATAGCTGAGCGCATAAAAAACGTGCAGTGTGCCGTTGATAAAACCGGTCTTTTTTTCCATAATAACCTGCAATGCCTAACGCAAATATATGAACATCAAAATTAATGATAGCCCGGAAGTTCTACGGAATGGAAATTATCGCTTTGTCCGTTGGCTTTGGGGCATGCCTCACGCAGATAACAAATTTCACAGGCACCGCGGAAAGGCAGAGAAGTCAGCACGCTGAAACGGCGCACAAGGGTCGGTTCGCCGTCAAGATAGGGAATATTTTCAGCTTTAAGAGCTTCGGCAATGGCATCATTGGGTTCCGGACAGGGGGCACAGCCGGCAGTTTCCACTTCGGGCAGAATCTGATAAACGGTATTCATAATCAAAGCCTGACCGACGCAGTTGAAGCGAAAACCTTTTTCCGCATCTTTTTGAAAAAGTTCGTCAGCCTCTTTTTCTGCGCTTTCATTGAGCCAAACGGCAAGATACTCGCCTTTTTCGGTTTTCAGCACAACGGAATTGAGTTCTTTGGCAAGACGTTCAAAAGTATTGACCATATCTTCCAGAACCTGACCGCCGAGGCGGGTTTCCTGCAAAAGAGCCATGACGGCTTCCATATCAAAATAGGGCTGAACATTAAGCACTTCTTTGGTATAATTTGCCATATAATCCTCATGTAAAAAATCTCCTGCCAGTATATACGCTTTGGCAGAGGTGTCAAATTAATAAGTATACCCGCGCCTTAGAACATCCTGCGGAATATGCCTACAATTTCTTGACTTTACATTCAAAGCCGAACAAAATATTATGGCAAAAACAATCCGAAGCCGCTATGGAGACTATATGGACAAAATACAGATTCCTGCCAAAATACGCTATGAATATCAAGATGATAAAAACATTTCCATGCAGTATGCCCACGGCGTCTGGGGCGGCATCAACCCTCAGGGAGAAATTGAAATCAATTTTTATACCGAACAGGACAAAATTCCCGCAAACTCCGAACGCTACCTGAAACCCGACGGCAATTACGGCCCCGAGCTCACGCTCATGGAAGACGACGCCAGAACGGTTGTCAGAAAAATCCATTCCAAAATCCTGCTCAGCCATCAGACGGCAAGAGCTTTGCTGTCATGGCTTGCCCAAAAAATCGAAGCCTTGGAAGCGGAAGAACTCAGAAGTTACGAACCGGAATACGACAAAAACAGCAGGGAGCAATAATGGCAAAAAAAAACCGTTACCAATACGAAAAAAACAATGACGTGCAAGACGCATACATCAGCCGCTCACAAAAAAAACGCGACAGTTCGCAGCTGCAGAAAATAGGGGAAGAGCTGGCAAACCTTGCGCCCGCAAAGCTTGCCAAACTGCCGCTGACCGAAGACCTGCAGGAAGCCTTTGCGGAATACAGACGCATTTCCAACAAGGAAGCCAAACGCAGACATCTGCAGTATATCGGAAGGCTTATGCGTGAAGCACAGGAAGAAAGCGAAGCCGAAGGCAGGGAAGATCTTGCTGCCGCATATCTTGAAATGAAGGAAGATTTATAACCGTTTTTCCAAGGCATTTATATTTTGCCCGTGAATATATTGACAACCTCCTCCCAAGCGTATACATTTTAATTAAAATCTACTGTGAGAGGTGCATTATGCCATCATTAAAAACCATTCTTTGCGCATTGGATTTATCTGAACATAGT
>CALUWZ010000040.1 GCA_944324625.1 uncultured Mailhella sp.
TTATACATGGCTTGTCTCTTCAGAAAATTTCCACTTTTAGAATAATCAACATTTTTCTTTTGACAAAAAGAAAAAAACATGTATAATTTCAGCCGAAAACAGAAAGGGGACAAATTGTTATGGAAAAAATGATTAACCAAACAATTTTTAAAAAATTCCTGCACACCATGCGTGTTCAGCTGCTTTTTGCTTTTCTGCTGATAATTTTTTCTTTTAGCGCTTATCTGACCATTAAAAATTCTTTCATTTTATATTCAGAAACAACGGGTAAAAATCTGTCTGCTTCCTTTACTGCCCAAGTGGAAACAGAAATAGACCGTTATCAGGAAATTTTGGAAAACTATGCCAAAGAACTGGAAAGCATTGTAAGCACAGCAAAAAGCAATATTGATATTTCACAGTCTTTATCCCTTTTTACACGCTTAAACCACAGAAAACTCTTTACTCCTTATATATTCTTTGACTACAAAATTTTTGGCAGAGACAGAATAATCTCTGCTTTGGATATAGATTATAAAAATCGCGATTGGTACCAAAAAGCCCGAGCTGCCGACGGAGAAATAATTTACAGCACGCTGTACACAGACTATACAACCCAAAAACCTGTTATTACCATAGCCAAAGAACTGAAAAACATCAATGCCATCATCGCTGTTGATATATTTCCAAGCACTTTTGAACCGCTTATATTAAATGCTCTTCCTGCCGGGAGTTCCTATATGCTTATCGACTCCTCGGCAAATGTTCTGTTTAATTCCCAAAAAAACGTAAAAAAAGATGACTGCACCAAACAAATTCCTGCAGCCGTGCTCGAAAAAATTCAGACCGATTTAAACACCGACAATGTTATTTCCCTGAAAAACTGCGACAGCTGCTTTATTTCATACAACATCCTGCCCAATCACTGGATTTCCGTCCTGAAAATCGATACCACACTTCTTCTTGCAGACCTGACAAATATTTTTTCCCTGTTCGGTTTTATTTTAATTTTCTTTATGCTTTTCAGCATATATACTTTTATCAAAGAATATCATCTTTTTGCCGATTTTGACAAATTAACCGCAAGCCTGAATGCTTTAAGCAACAGATATTGCGGCATATACAAAGTTAACTGCAATACCAACACCTATGAAATTTTAAAATGCTCGGACGATGTCAAACCGCATTTTCCCGTTCAAGGAAATTATCAGGATTTTATTAAAATGGTTTCTGACAATTATATTGAAGAAAGTGCCATCAATGATTTTAAAATTTGCTTTTCCGCGGAAAACATCAAACGCCTTATAGACAACCGAATTTATGACTACGGCGGAGACTTTAAACGCATTTATGAAGACGGCATGAGATGGGTGAGCATACGCTGTCTTATTGATCCCGACAGCACAAATAATGAAGCTGTTTTGTGTTTTTTAAGCATTGACCAGCAAAAAATGCTGGAACTCAAAAATAACGAACTCCTTAAAAATGCCCTTGATTTTGCAAAACAAAGCCAGCGCGCCAAAAACAACTTTTTTTCAGGCATTTCCCATGATATGCGAACCCCTTTGAACGCCATTATAGGGCTTTGCGAACTGGCAGAAAAATATACTGGCGACATTAATGAAATGAAAACTTATCTGAAAAATATCCGCGTTTCAAGCACACAGCTTTTGCATCTTGTCAATGATATTTTAAATCTTTCGCAAATAGAACAAAACAAAATAGCCCTTAATGCCAAAACATTTAATTTAAAACAATGCATAAACGATACTGTGTCCGTCTATTATTCCCGTGCACAAAGCGAAAAAAAGACACTGCATGTCAGTTTTCAAATTTATAACGAAACTGTGCTTAGTGATGATTTCAGAATTACTCAAATAATCAACAACCTTATTTCCAACGCACTCAAATACACGCAAAGCGGAAACAGCATAAGCCTTGAGGTAAAACAGCTTAATATAAATGCTGCCAACGAAATGGCACAATACGAATTTATTGTTGAAGACAACGGCATTGGCATGTCTGAAGATTTTCTGAAGAGAATTTTTGACCCCTATTCACGGGAAACACGCTTCAGCTCTTCTAAAATTGAAGGCACCGGTCTTGGTATGAGCATTGTGCAAAATATTGTCCGCCAATTTAACGGAACCATTGACATTCAAAGCAAACTGCATGAAGGCACACGCATTTCCGTAACATTGCCCCTTATGACAATACAAAGCTGTACCGAAGAAAAAGAACAGGATCAAAGCGTTATTTTGCAAAATCTGCATGGAAAACGGATTTTGGTTGCAGAAGACAATGCCATTAACATGCAAATAATTACAACCATACTTGAAAAAAATCATCTTGAAACAGTACAGGCTGAAAACGGAAAAATTGCCTATGATAAATATTTGGCCCATGAAGACGGCTATTTTGATGCCATACTTATGGATATGCAAATGCCCGTTATGGACGGCTGTGCTGCCGCTTCAGCCATACGCCAAGAAAACAGAAACGATTCCAAAACAATACCCATTATTGCAGTTACTGCCAATGCATTTTCAGAAGAACTTTCACAAATTACCCAGTCAGGCATGAACGGTTATCTGCTGAAACCCCTTGACATGGCCTTATTATGGCAAACACTTAATAAATTTATCAATCAAGCCCCAAAATAACCAAACCGCATTTCAGCTCAGAATGCCGCTTTATTGTCTGAAAAAATCAGGCAGTAAAGCGGTCAAAAGTATACGCAGACAATGCCTTTGCAGACAATATCAAAAAATGTCTTTAAGGAAATATAACCGCCCGTATTTTCAACTCCGTGATAATTAAAACATATCAGTTTTACACTGCCTCCCAAAACAAACTGAGCCTTTTTTTGCTTCAGTCAAAATTCCGCTGAGCAAATAATTCAGCAGGCATGCGTCTTATTTTTCAAATCCATGAGCGTATAAAAAACAGCAGCTGCAAAAATAATTTCACGTTAAAACCGCTGCATTGTCCGTAAAACACGTTTTTCGCCAGCGGCAAAAGCAGCTTATTATAACTTCTGCTGCAATCACTTTTTTCTTATCGCATAATTGCTTGAAAATTTATTCTATATATTCTGTCTGCGGTGTTTCCAAACTACTTTCAAAAAGTTTTTACTTCACGCAGCTGTCACAGTTATCTGACAAAATCATATAAAACTTTTGCAAGGAACTTCCACCTTGAACCAAACCCAAAGCTAAGCAACCGGGAACTTCTTCCACCTGTTCTCACCCTTGGGTTCAGATGCCGGCTAAGCATGAACCATACAGATAAGGACAGCAATTGGTTGCCGAAAACATTGCATAAGCACCGCTGCCGCAGGAACCGTATCTTCCCGCCTGTTTCACGCTTTTTCGGCAGGAAACCGAAATTTCCGCCTCCAAAAGATGAAACGCTGCAAATCAAAAGCAGTATTCTTTTGCAGTTAACTGATATTGAACGCTTTAATTCTGGTATAAAAAATTTGGAAACACACCCGGTTTTGCATATTGATATGATATAAATTAAAAACACTGTCCTCCTTTGGTTTTGTTCGGTTTTGACTGACAACCACATAAAATGCGTACCCCAAAAGAACAATCCAGTATCTGAAGATTTTTAATTCCGCCTGCAGAACAAAATAGTGTATTGTCGCTGAAGGCTGCAATAAAATGAAACAATGAAATTTCAGAAATTAATTTGCCCCCTTAAATCATATCGGCAAATCAGGAAAATCAGAAAAAATTTGACAGAAAAAAACGTTAACGCTATAATTTCTTTTATAGTATTCAGGAAGCATATATGCAGAATTTCCAGTATGAACGCAGAAAAAAAAGAAGATTGAAACCCATTACGGTTTTTCTTCTGTCTTTGTTTGCTACCCTTGTTATGTCAGGCTCATACCTGTATTATTCTTATCAGCAGGATTACCAAGCACGAATTGAAAACGCCAAAATCTACGGCAGGTATTTTTCCCAAAAAACTTCACTGGTTATGGAAAATCTTTCCCAAAGCCTGTATATATTGTCTTCCATTATCCGCTGGCAAAACGGCAAAACAGATTATTATGAAGAGCTGGCAGGTTATCTTATCAAAATTATCCCCGAAACAATTAATATCAATCTGGCAAAGGACGGAATAGTCAGTCACGTTTATCCCTATGAACAAAACAAATTTGCCATAGGACACAATTTATTGCTCTCTCAAGCCCGCAGGGATGAAGCGCTCAAAACCTTGCTTTCCCGAAAAGTCACTGTTGCAGGTCCTCTTCTGCTTATTCAGGGCGGGCGGGGCATCGCATTCAGGCAAGCCGTTTTTCTGCCGAACAAAAAAAATTCTGCCGAAAACACTCCCCAAGAAAAACTTATCATACAAAAGAACCCCCAAAACACAGAAGCAAACAATGATGACCGCTTTTGGGGTTTTGTCATTATAACCTATGACTTTCCAAAAATTATGCAGCGCCTCAATTATGAAGAATTGACGCTGGCAGGTCTTTCTTGGAATCTATGGCATATTTCACCGCGCACAGGCCAAAAAGAAAGCATTATTTCTTCAGGAACCATTCAAAAAAATCAAGTGCAGACATTTTCCATTCCCCTGCAGAATGCAACATGGTTTCTTGATGTTTCCCCTAAAGCCTCTGCCCAGAACCACAAATTTATTATAGAAACGTTTCTGTATGTGTTTATCTGTCTGCTGTTGTCCTTGCTCTGCACCTTTATTTTTATTTTGAACAACAAAAACAAAATTATCGAACGGCAAAGCAATACCGATACCCTGACAAATCTGCCCAACAGAAAATGTTTCTATACTCTGCTGAAAAATGCCCTGCAAAATCATTTCAATACAGTGCATGCGGAAGATGAACCTGTTCTGCATTTATGCATTCTGGATTTAAATGACTTTAAACAAATTAATGATAAATACGGTCATATTATCGGCGATAAAATTCTGATTGAATTTTCCAGACGCCTTTCCGAAAGCCACCTGCCGGATGAATTTGCCTCACGCCTTGGCGGAGATGAATTTCTGGCTGTATACTACTGTACTCCGGCAAAGGAAAACGAAATTCCAAAACGATTGGCAGACATACTGGATTACCTGCAGCAGCCTTATACAATCAATGAAAAAGTTTATACTGTCACGGCAAGTCTGGGCTTTATCTGTCCAAGCAGGGAAATGCTTAATAAAAAACCCCCGTCACAGTCTGACGAAGAATTTTTTCTTGATAAGGCAGACCGTGTCATGTACCAAAGAAAACGCGAATATCACCAAAAACAGCGTACATAAAGAAGACGGAAATTTCCGTCTTTTTTTATGCCGATTGCAGAACAGCCCCGTCCGCAGTTATTATACAGTTTTTTTATCCAGCGCCAAAGCTGTATTAACAAAAAGCTCACAAAAAGGACGGAGCAAACTTTCTTCAAAATCAAAATCAGGGGAATGATGGCCTGCTTTCAGCCGTGACCCTATCATGCAGTAAACAGCTTTACCGCCCTGTTCCTGTACGGCACGCATAAACGTGCAGGCATCGTCGCTGCCGAATCCTTTTCCTGCCGGCAGACAATTTTCTTGTTCAAAATACGGAATTTCCCCGGCTTTTTCCGCAATAAAACGTGCCAGATCCTCATCGCTTGACGCGCTGTCGCACATACCCGTAAATTCAATGCGGTATTCCAAATCATACATGGAAGCCGCTGAAGCAATAATATTTTCCGCACGTTTTGCCAAATCATCGCAGACATCGGAATTTATGCCCCTAATTTCCGCTGCAAATTCAGCATATTCGGCTATAACATTGGCACTTGATCCTGCGTGCAGAATTCCCACATTAATTCTGGTATCGCCTTTGCCGTACCGCGGCATCGCATGCAGATTCATTACGGCACAGCAGGCACCCAGCAAAGCATTCCTGCCTTTTTCAGGCTCTCCGCCCGCATGGGCTGATTTTCCGTGAAAATATACTTTAAGTTTTTTGGTGGCAAAAAATCCCTCGCTGCCGCAGACTATGGAACGGCTCTTTACGGCACTCATGCCGATATGCCCGATAACAGCATACTGTACGCCTGCACAAAGATGCTTCAGACCGTAAGCACCCCGAACCCCTTCTTCAGCAGGCTGAAAAACAACCCGTATGCCGTAATCCAATTCCTGACGCATAGATGCAAGAACTTTCACCAGTCCTATGCCGACGGCAACATGCCCGTCATGTCCGCAGGCATGGCAATACCCGTTATTGACGGAAGAAAAACCAAGTTCAAACGGTGCATGGCCTTGGTCTTGTTTTTCCTGAACAGGGACTGCATCCAAATCAAAACGAAAAAGCGTACGTATCTGAGCATCTTCCCTATTCACGGGCATAATATCAACCGCAAGACCCGTAACACCTTCAAAAAGAGCAAGTTCTTCACGGGGCACGCCGTTTTTTGCAGCCTCTTCCTGCCAGTGCAGCTTTTCCTCTGCACTCAGTGTTCCGAACATTTTGGACCTGTCATATATATCTTTGCCCAAATGTATCCGCACTGGCAAATCCTTAAGAAGACTGTAGACAAAATACGTTGTCCAGAATTCGCCGAATCCCGGCTCTGCATGTTTATGAACCTGTCTTCTCCAGCGGATAAAATCCTCTTGCGGCGGAAAAATCGTTTTCATGATTACCCCAAGCAATGCCTGCTACTTTATATGGGCAATGGCAGACATCATCAATTTTATTCGGTTGATTTGATTGGTTTCACTGGCTCCCGGATCATAGTCCAAGGCAATGATGTTTGCCTGCGGATAACGGTTTTTCAGTTCTTTGATAAGACCTTTGCCCGTAATGTGATTGGGCAGGCAGCCAAAAGGCTGCATGCATAAAATGGTATTTACGCCCGATTCCAGCATTTTCACCATTTCCGCGGCAAGAAGCCAGCCTTCTCCCGTCTGATGTCCCAAGGATATAATATTTTTTGTCTTTTTGCGCAACTTTCTGAAACTTACGGGACCATTAAAATTTTTGCTGAGCATAAAACTAAGACGCATGCTGAACCTTGTAAGCTCAAGCAAAGATATGCCCATAAGTGCGGACAAATACGCACTGTGCGAACCTGACATGTATTTGAAATTAAAAACATGGTCATAAAATCCGTACAGCACAAAGTCCATAATATCCGTAGCAACGGCTTCCCCGCCCTCCTGCTCAATAACTCTGACGGCATTGTTATTGGCATCGGGATGGTATTTCAGCAAAATTTCACCCACAAGCCCCACCTGCGGACGCCGTTTGCCCTCCTGTAGAGGAATGGCATCAAATTCCTGTATCATACGAAAAATATTTCGCGCAAAATTCCAGATTTTCCCTGACAAAATATCCTGCTTGGCCTTTTCAACCCAAACCTTTGCCAAGGCCTCACAGCTGTTTTCATACAATTCATAGGGTTTTATCCTGTGAAAAATCCGCATAAGCGCATCACCGTAAAGCCCTGCGATTATCATGCGCTTCAGCAAAGAACCCGTCATTTTAAAACCGGGAGATTCTTCGGATACACTGGTGGAAAAAGAAATAATCGGCACATAAGAAAAACCGCTGTCCGCAAGGGCTTTGCGCAGCAAAGAAATATAATTGGTGGCACGGCACCCGCCTCCGGTCTGGGCAACAGCCAAAGCCACTGACTTGGCATCATATTTTCCGCTCTTTACTGCCTGCAGCAACTGTCCGATAACAACAATGGCAGGATAGCAGGCGTCATTGTTCACATAACGGAGCCCCAGCTCAACGGCTTCCCTGTCCACGCTCGGAAGCTGAACGGCATGATAGCCCTCGGCTGTAAATACGGTTTCCATAAACTGAAAATGCACGGGTGACATCTGCGGAATCAAAATGGTATGCGTTTTTTTCATTTCTTCAGTAAAAACGGCACAATGCATACTTTTTATGGACCAAAGCTGCTGCGCAGCATTATGGCTGACCCTCTCGCGCATGGCCGCAAGCAGGGAACGGATACGGATTTTCGCAGGTCCCAGATTCACGCCTTCATCAATTTTTATCTGCGTATACAAACTGCCTTTCTGACTGATTATTTCCTCAAGCTGATCGGACGTTATGGCATCAAGTCCGCAGCCGAAAGAAACCAGCTGCAAAACAGCAAGATTATCCCTGCCTGCGGCAAACGCCCCTGCTCGGTACAGCCTGCCGTGATATGTCCACTGGTCAACAACCCTGAGCGGTCTCGGGTCCGGCATAAGATGCGCAACGCTGTCTTCAGTCAAAACCCCCATGCCGCAGGAAACAATAAGCTCGGCAATGCCGTGCTGTATTTCAGGGTCCACATGATAGGGATGCCCTGCCAGCACTATGCCGAATTTATTCCTGCGGGTTAGCTCCTTCAGGGTTTCTTCCCCTTTTTTCTGCATATCCGCATAAAAAGCATCCATTTCCGCAAAGGCTTTTTGTACGGCAGCTTCAAGCTCTTTTGCCCCAATATCCGCAAAAAGCGGCAGCACCCCAAGACGTTTCGCCAAAATATCCCGATCAAGAGGCAAAAACGGCGTAATGAGCTCCGTTCCGTACTCCTTCAGGACACTGACATTTTTAGCCAAAAGTTCGGGATAACCTGCCACAACAGGACAATTAAAAGAATCATTTTGGGAAGAAAACAGCTTTTGCTCCCTCGGCAGGCAGGGATAAAAAATTCGTTTGACACCCCGTTCCGCCAAATCAATCACATGCCCGTGGGCAAGTTTGGCGGGATAACAGACTGTCTGAGAGGGAATGGTTTCATATCCTTTGTAAAAAATGCGCTTGGAAGAAGCCGAAGACAGCTCTACCCGAAAACCGAGTTCAGTAAACAGCGTAAACCAAAGCGGATAATTTTCATACATGTTGAGCACGCGTGGCATGCCCACAGTGCCGCGGTATGCTTCTTCTTCAGCAAGCGGACGGTAATATTCAAAAAGCCTGCGGTACTTGTAAGCCGAAAGATTGGGCAGATCCTGCGGCTGCGTGTCTGCTCCTTTTTCACAGCGGTTGCCCGTCACAAAGCGCCGCCCGTCAGAAAACCGGGAAACGGTCAGCAGGCAGTTATTGGCACAGCGTCCGCAGCGCACAGCCTTGGTACTGACGGCAAAAGATTCCAATTCTTCCAAAGAAATCAAATCATCCGCAGCACATTCCCTGCACCGATCTCTGGCAATAAGCGCCGCGCCGAAAGCCCCCATAAGCCCGGAAATGGAAGGACGGATCACATGTTTGCCAAGCTGCAGTTCCAAAGCCCGCAAAAGCGCATTGTTGGCAAAAGCTCCGCCCTGTGCCACCACATGGCCGCCCAGTTCGCTCATATCCGTAATTTTCATAACTTTAAAACAGGCATTGCGGATAACCGAATAGCAAAGCCCTGCGGCAATATCGCCCAAATCAGCCCCTTCTTTCTGCTCCTGCTTGACTTTTGAATTCATAAACACGGTGCAGCGAGTGCCAAGATCCACGGGAGCTTCGGCATCAAGGGCAAGTTCCACAAAACGGGACAAAGGAATTTTTAAAGAATCGGCAAAATTTTCAATAAATGAACCGCACCCTGCGGAGCAGGCTTCATTAAGCTGAATGGAAACAATTCTGCCGTTCTTTATCTTCATGCACTTTATATCCTGACCGCCGATGTCCAAAATAAAAGACACTTCAGGTTCAAAAAAACGAGCTGCCGAAAAATGGGCAATGGTTTCCACTTCGTCATGGGCCATGCGGAGCGCAGAACTCAGCAGGGCACTGCCGTATCCCGTTACGCAGGAAGAAACAATTTTCAGAGAACTTTGCTTTCGGGTATAAATTTCCTTCAAAATCTCAATGGCTGAAAGCAGGGGTTCGCCCTTGTTGGAATTGTAGTAGGAATACAAAACAGTGCCGTTTTCATCAATAAGCACAGCTTTTATGGTAGTTGAACCGCTGTCTATGCCCAGCCATGCTTTGCCCTGCGCTTCTTCCAGCACGGCAGTTTTTACGGCATTGTGACCGTGGCGTTTTTCAAATTCAAGACGTTCTTTTTTGCTGCTGAAAAGCGGAGCCAAGCGCGCAGACTTTTCCGCATTGGCATCTTTTTTCAGATACGCAATCAAATCCTCCAGCAAAACAGGCGTGGCATTTTGACTTTCAAGACAATAAAGCGCCGCACCGTACGCCACAACATACTGAGCATCTTCTGGAAAAACCGCTTCGGTCATTTCTTTCAGGCTTGCGCAAAAACGCTCCCGCAGCGAAGACAGAAAAGCCAAAGGGCCGCCGAGAAAAACCACTTTGCCTTTTATGGCCCTGCCCTTGGCAAGTCCGCTCACGGTCTGATTGACAACGGCCTGCATAATGGAAGCGGCAATATCTTCCACTGCCACGCCGTCATTCAAAAGCGGCAAAATGTCTGTTTTGGCAAAAACCCCGCAGCGTGAGGCTATGGGATATATGGTTTTATATTTCAGGGCAAGACTGTCAAGACCGCTTGCGTCAGTACGCAAAAAAGCCGCCATTTGATCAATAAAAGCGCCCGTGCCGCCGGCGCAGGTTTCATTCATGCGCTGATCAGTGCCGCCTGTAAAAAAAGTCAGCTTGGCATCTTCTCCGCCAAGCTCAATGGCAGCATCGGCATCGGGTATTTTGCTGCGGATATAATAATGGGAGGCAAGAACTTCCTGCACAAATGGAATATTGCAGTCTGAGCTGACAGCCAATGCTCCCGAACCGGTCATGGTCATAAAACATTCACTGCAGCCAAGCGTCTGCATGACTTCCTGAAGCAGTTCCGCAGTATTTTTGCGGATTTCGGAATAATGACGGACATAACGCTTAAACAGCACGCTGCCCTGCGCATCGGCAGCCACTATTTTTATGGTTGTCGAACCGATATCTACCCCTATTCTCAAAGAACTGTCAGCCGGCATAAGCCCTCCCCGAAAACTTTTGCGACATTGTCTTGGAATAAAATGATATGATATGGCAAAAAATAGCTTAATGCTACTGAATTTATGGTTTTTTACACAAATTTTACAAAAGGCAAAAACGAAAAATACAGCAAAAAAACGTTACAGAACCAGAGTATAAACATTCAAATCCGCTTTGCCTTCACGGCATTCGGAAATCTGCGGAACAAGCTCCCGAAAATGCACGGTCTGAAAATGCCTTTCCAAAAATTCCCTGTTTTCCCAAGTTTCTATCATAGTCAAAATACAGGGATTTTCCGTATCCTGAAAAAGTTCATAAGAAAGACAGCCCTCTTCGGAACGGGTTTTTTCCACCAATTCTTTATACAGTCCCAAAACCTTTTCCAGACAATTTTTTTTAACCAGTCCTTTTGCAACAACCTTGATCATGTCAGCCTCACTTTTTTTATCTGCAGTTTTTCCAGCAAAAACAAGTATTCCGAACTGTGTTCCCTGTTTATGTCCGAAACGCGCAGAACACGCCAGCTTTTTGGATTTAATGATGCCGCAAAACCTTTCACGGCCTCATATTCTTCCACCCCTCCCTGATGTCCCGTATAACAATGCACGCTGATGCATCCCTGCGGGGCAAGCGCTCCGCAAAACTGTTCCAAAGCCTGCACGCTCGTATCTGCCTTGGTGGCAATAAAAGCTGTTTTTCTGTCTTTTCCGGGCAAATATCCCAGATTGAAAACAGCGCCTGCAAGCACTGCGTTTTTCGGCAGTTTTTCCAAAATC
>CALUWZ010000041.1 GCA_944324625.1 uncultured Mailhella sp.
TTCATGGTCAGAATGGGGCCGCCAAAAAAAACAGTAACTTTTGAGGAATTGGCAAAAGTTACTTTAGGCAGAAACGCAGAAATGGCAGCAGTAGAAGTAAATTTGATAAAGTCACGTCTTTTCATAAACAAAACTCCGCTAAAGGTTGAAGAAACTACTTGTTATAAATATAACTTTATCTGAAAAATAAGTCAATAAGAAAAGCAAAAATTTAAATATTCTTTGAAAATAAAGATGATTAGGCGTTTTGTTTTCAGCCGCTGTTTATCGGACGGATAAAAAAGCATACGGAAAATATGGATTTTTCTTTGAAAAATAAGAAAAAAACACTGTTATGTGAAAAAAATGACGTAATACTTAAAATATTGGAAAGCTAATGCCGAACGGCAATGCGGGGCATAAGAGACGGTCAGTGCAGAACAGGCAGGCGCTATTGAAAATCGGTCCGTACGGCACTGCCGAGTTTTGTCAGAACATGCCAAGGAAAAGAGGAGTGTCCGCTGTTCTGCAGTATTGTCAAAAGTTCTTTTGCCGAAGAGATGTCTTCACGGATATTGATAAATTCAGCTAAATATTGAAGGACAGGGGCAGGGCTTTTGTATTTGCCGCGCAGGGCTTTGAGGCTCAGGCTTGCATGGCGTTTTGCCAGCCGTTCGCCCGCATTGTCCAGCAAAAGCGGAATGTGGGCATAGGCAGGGGCTGTTTTGCCGAGCAAACGGAAAAGGTAGAGCTGGCGGGGGGTTGAGGTCAAAATATCGTTTCCGCGCACAACTTCATTGACACCCGTGAGCATGTCATCAATGCTGACGGCAAGCTGATAGGCCCAGACTTTGTCAGATCGGCGCAGGGCAAAATCGCCGCCGCAGTCATTTAAATTAATGTGCTGTCTGCCCAGAACCAAATCGTCAAAGAAAAAGTCAGGGCTGAGATTAAAAATTTCGGCAGGGATTTTCTCTTGTTCCCGTTCGTCAAACGGAGGGCAGGCAAGACGGAGGCAGGCGTTTTGGTTTTGTTTCTGCGCGCGCTGTTCTTCGGTCAGAAAACGGCAGCTGCGGCGGTAAATTGCTCCTGTGTCGGGCATAATCAGCCTGTTGGCGGGAGTCATGATTTTGGGTGTGGTTGACTGCGGCGCCCCTGCCATTTCGCGGAGTTCTTTGCGCGTGCAGTAGCAGGGATAGATGAAGGCAGACAGTCTGTTTATGTATTCTTCATAAATATCCGAACGCTTGCTTTGGTATATGATGTCACCGTCAAAATCAATGCCGAGCCATGCAAAATCTTCCAAAATGCCGTCTGTGTATTCGGGCTTGGATCGGGCAGGGTCAATGTCCTCCATGCGCAGGTACAGAGTACCGCCCTGCAGGCGGACGGAAAGCCATGCCAGAAGAAAAGACCATGCGTTGCCGAGGTGCAGATATCCCGTGGGACTGGGGGCAAGTCTGCCGATAATGTGTTTTGCGTCTTCCATGATATGTCGAATGTTTTAAAGTGTTAATGGCCGTGTATCGAAGGTTCCCGGCTATGCCGCAGAAACATTCTTCAGATTTCGGGTGTGGGAGACAATGCTGTTTTTCGCTGATTTTCTTTTATGGCTTTGAAAAAATGTTCCAAAATACTGTTGGAAACCAGCATGCCGTTGCGCGTGAAAAAGGCATGGCCGTTTTTGATGCGCAGAAGATTGTTTTTGTCCAAAAGCTGAATAAGTTTTTGGTGCTCTTTGACAAAATTCTTATGTGCCAGGGCTTCGTATTCAGCAAGATTCAGACCTTTTGCCGTCCGCATGCGCAGCATGACCAGTTCGCAGAGCTGTTCAACGGGAGTCAGACATTCCGTTGTGTAGTTTGCCGTTGAGTTAATGGCAGGAAGGCGGTTTTCGGCTTGGGCTTTTATATCTTCGGCAAAACAGGTTGAAATGTCCAGTGCCCATTCCTCCAAATTGCTGCTGTGCGTTCTTCTGATATTGCCAACCGTTGAGGCAGCCGCAGGGCCTGCACCCATATACTCATTGCCGAGCCAATAGCCCAGATTATGACGGCACTGCATGCCCATTTTCGCGTAGTTGGAAATTTCGTACTGCATATAGCCTGCTTCTTCCAAAAGGGCAGAACCTGTTTTATACATTTGCGCCTGTTCCTGTTCGTCTGCCATTTGGAGCCTGCCTTCCTTGTCCAGCAGATCGAAATAAGAGCCTTCTTCTATGCTGAGTCCGTAGGCTGAAATATGTTCGGGCGCAAGCTTTACGGCTTTTTTCAAATCGTCAAGCCATGTTTTGAGGCGCTGTGTGGGCAGGGCCCAGATAAAATCAAGGCTGATATTTGCAAAGCCGGCGCTGCGCAGGGCATGGTAGGCCTGCTGTGCCTGAAGGGCCGTATGCGGTCTGCCCATAAGCTGCAGATAGTCGTTGTTTAAAGACTGTACGCCGAGGGAGACACGGTTAAAGCCCATTTTTTTATACGCAGCGGCTTTAATATTGTTAATGCTGTCGGGATTGGCTTCAAGAGATATTTCGCAGTCTTCAAAAACGGAAAAACGGCTTAAAATAAACTGCATAATATCTTCCATATCTTTTAAAGGTATAAAAGAGGGCGTGCCGCCGCCGAAAAAAATGCTGGTTATGGGTTTTGTTCCGTAATACTGGGCAATAATGCCGAGCTCTTTCAGTATGGTTGCTTTCCAGAGGCGAAATTCCGGACTTTGTTTTAACGGATGTTCTTCTCGGAATTTACAGCAAAATTCTTTGGGCAGCTTCATGCGCTTTTTTTGGGGAATTTTGCGCGGGAGCGGCCCGTTCATGCCCAGTTTTGCGCGGAGCCTGTCAGCCTGTTCTTTTGATAAAAACGCATCGGCCAAACTGAAGGCCGGCATATTGGGTTCGGCAGCTGCTTCAGTGCTGTTCAGCTTTGACTTGGCGGTCAGAAAAGAAGAAAGGGACTGTACGCTCCCCGCGTTTTTGCTCTGTGTGCTGGACTGTACAGGTTCTGTTCCTTCATAAAAATCGGCAGATTTGCCTATAAAAGTTAAAGAGGGCTTAAAATTTTCCAAAATATTTAAGGATGAGGCGGGGATGGAATAAAATGCACAGTAATGGCATTTTTTTACGCAAAAGGGAACATGGATATACAGCTGCATATAAATTTCTCTGTCATGGAATAAAAAAATAAAAATAAATTTTAACCATTAATGCAAGAAAAAAATTAAATTTTTTTAAAAAAAAGTTGACAGAACAAGGGAAAACAGGTATTTATTTCTTCACTTCTTATTGAGGCAATCCCCGGACGGCGGGGAAGGGCAAGTTGAGCTTGTCCTGATGTGTTTTCAACTTATTGAAAACGTTTGACATTTACAGGCATCACCATGTCGGTATTGTCAGCCGTTCCAGTCCGATATTCGGGCTGTAAGGTTATACAGCAAGCAAAAGGCTTGTGCATGCGTGATCCCTGTGGGACCACCTATCTCAATTACGAAAATAAATTTCGTATCAGACAGGATGGCAAACCCGGGTCGGCTATATATTTATGATATTATTTTTTTTGCGATACGGGCAGAGCTTTCCTGAAATCCCTATCTTCCGTAAAAATCATAAATAAAGCGGCCCTGTGTGACAAGCATGAGGGTTTTTGTTGTTGTCTGATAACAAGGTGTAAGGAATGAGAAGCAGACATTTCCTGAGTTTTTGTTTGCTTCTTTTTGATGTTCAATGAAAATTGAACGGCCGTCATTTGACGGTGGATACTCCGAAAGAAATTTTCAGTATCTTTCGGAGCGAATTGCCTAAAATGGAGATTCGCAATGACAACAGTTGGCAGTGATCGTATCCGTATTAAGCTTAAGGCTTACGATTATCGCATCCTGGATAAGGCTGTAGCGGAAATCGTGGATACAGCGCGCAATACAGGCGCTGGGGTAGCAGGACCAATTCCTTTGCCTACCAATGTACACAAATACACGGTTAACCGCTCTGTACACGTTGACAAAAAGTCCCGTGAACAGTTTGAAATGAGAGTTCATAAACGTCTTATGGATATCCTCGACCCCACGCAACAGACCGTGGACGCTCTCGGTAAACTTTCTTTACCTGCTGGCGTGGATGTGGAAATTAAGCTCTAGTGAGGGGCGTTATGTCTGAAAAAATGGGAATATTAGGACGTAAATTGGGTATGACCCGTATTTTTGCCGGTGACGGTACTGCAGTGCCCGTTACTGTAATCAAGGCAGGTCCATGCCCTATTACTCAAGTAAAGACGGCGGAAAAAGATGGGTATCATGCTCTTCAGATCGCCTTCGAAGAAGCTAAGGAAAAGCATGTGTCTAAAGCCATGCAAGGGCATTTTGCCAAAGCTAACGCCGGTAACTTCCGCAATGTTCGTGAGCTCCGCCTTGAAAGCGCAGCTGCACAGCAGGTTGGCGAAGTTCTGACCATTGATATGTTCAGCGTTGGCGATAAAATTAAAGTAACAGGAACAAGTGTTGGTAAAGGTTACCAAGGCGTAATGCGTCGCTGGAACTTTGCCGGTATCAAAGACGGTCACGGTAACGAAAAAGTTCACCGTAACGCTGGTTCTATCGGTAACAACACTTTCCCCGGACACGTTTTCAAAGGTAAAAAAATGGCAGGCCAATGGGGTAACGAACGTGTTACCGAACAAGGTCTCACCATTGTGGAAGTTCGCCAGGAAGAAGGTGTAATCCTTGTTAAAGGCGCAGTTCCGGGCCCCAAAAACGGTCTTGTATTCGTACGTAAGCAGTAGTTAGGAGATAATAATGGCTACTTTGAAAGTTTACGATCAAATGAAACAAGAACAAGGCGAAATTACCCTTGCTCCTGAAGTATTTGAAGTAGAGGTACGCCCAGAGATTCTTAACTTGGTTGTTCGCGCTCATCGTGCTGCTTTGCGTGCAGGTACTCATCAAGTTAAAACTCGTGCGTTTGTAAGCGGTGGCGGTAAAAAGCCTTTCAAACAAAAAGGCACCGGCAACGCCCGCCAAGGCAGCAATCGTTCCCCGATTATGCGCGGCGGTGCTATCATCTTCGGACCCCAGCCCCGTGACTATAGTTTTAAAGTAAATAAAAAAGTGCGTACTTTGGCTTTGCGCATGGCTTTGTCTTCCCGTGTTGTCGACAACGACATCATGGTAGTTAAATCCATTGACTTGGCTGAAGCTAAAACCAAGAACTTTGCACAGGTTGCAAAAGCCCTCGGTTTGACCAAAGCACTTGTGGTTACCCCTGGTGATGATATGCTTAAAGATAACACGGTTGCACTCGCTGCCCGCAATATCCCCGGCATTACTGTGGTAACACCAGACAAGGTTAATGTTTACGAAGTGCTCAATCACAAGCAAGTTGTTCTTCTCGAAGGAAGCTTGTCACATCTTGAAGCACGTCTTAAATAGCCTTGAGTGAGGAATGAAAATGGATTATACCAAGATTCTTCTCCGCCCTGTGGTAACCGAAAAAGCTACCATGCTCCGCGAAACCGCTGAGCAAATCGCTTTTTTTGTTGCTCCCAAGGCAAATAAGATCGAAATCGGCAAAGCTGTTGAAGAGGCTTTCAAGGTTAAGGTCGAAAAAGTGAATGTTGTGACGGTTAAGCCACGTCAACGCGTACGTGCTGGCCGTGTGAAAGGTCGTATTGCCGGCTACCGCAAGGCATACGTTACCCTTGCTAAAGGTGACAAAATCGAATTCTTCGAGGGAGTGTAAGACATGGCAGTTCGTAAGTTAAAACCTACCTCTGCTGGCCGTCGTTTTCAAACTGTTTCTGATTTCGCCGAAATTACAAGAAACACCCCTGAAAAGTCGCTCACTGAAGGTTTGACAAAGAAAAGTGGTCGCAACAACAACGGTCGCGTAACCAGCCGTCGCCGCGGCGGCGGTCACAAGCGTTTGTACCGTATTATCGACTTCAAACGCAATAAAATGGACATCCCCGCAACGGTTGCCCATATTGAATATGATCCGAACCGTACAGCACGTATTGCTCTTCTGCACTACGCTGACGGTGAAAAGCGTTACATTTTGGCTCCTGTTGGAGTAAAACAAGGCGATGCTATTATCTCCGGCGAAAAGGCAGATATCAAACCCGGTAACGCTCTTCCCATGGCACGTATTCCTGTAGGTACCAACCTGCATAATATCGAACTCAACCCCGGACGTGGCGGTCAGATGTGCCGTGCAGCCGGAACCTATGCTCAGCTCGTTGCAAAAGAAGGCAAATACGCAACCCTGCGTCTTCCTTCCGGCGAAGTACGCCGCGTGCTTCTTTCCTGCATCGCTACCATCGGTCAGGTAGGCAACGTACAGCATGAAAATATCAGCCTTGGCAAAGCAGGCCGCAACCGCTGGTTGTCCCGCCGTCCTAAGGTTCGTGGTGTAGCAATGAACCCGGTTGACCACCCCCTCGGCGGTGGTGAAGGCAGAAGCTCAGGTGGCCGTCATCCTGTAACTCCTTGGGGTATCCCAACTAAGGGTTACAAGACACGTGATCCTAAGAAACCTTCAAGCCGTCTTATTGTAAAACGTCGCGGTCAGAAGTAAGAGGAGCCGATCATTATGCCTAGATCATTGAAAAAAGGCCCATTTGTTGACGGCCACCTCATGAAGAAAGTAGAAAGCTCTGCTGGTGCAGGCGACAGAAAAGTTATCAAAACTTGGTCTCGCCGTTCTACCATTCTTCCGGAAATGGTTGGCCTTACCTTTGCCGTTCATAACGGTAAAAAATTCATCCCAGTTTTTGTTACAGAAAACATGGTAGGTCACAAACTTGGTGAGTTTGCTCCAACTCGTACTTACTATGGTCACGCTGCTGACAAAAAATCTAAAGCAAAAAAATAGCGGGTAACGTACATGGAATCTAAAGCAATTGCAAAGTATCAACGCGTATCTCCTCGTAAGACCCGTCTCGTTGCTCAAAACGTTAAGGGCTTACCGGTAGAAGACGCATTGAACATGCTTAAATTCACGCCTAATAAACCAGCTGGTGTTTTATATGGTGTGGTTCGTTCAGCTTTGGCTAATGCAAGCCAACTGCCAAGCATCGACGTTGACTCTATGATTGTCAAAGACATCATTGTGAACGAAGGTCCCACTTGGAAGCGCTTCATGCCACGCTCACAAGGCCGTGCAATGCACATTCGCAAACGCACCAGCCACATCACCGTAATTTTAGCGGAAGGACAGGAGTAAGGCTATGGGTCAAAAAGTACATCCTTACGGCTTCCGGCTCGGATATAATAAAAACTGGCTTTCTCGCTGGTACAGCAAAAAAGATTATGCTTCCTTTGTTTTCGAAGATCACAAAATCCGCAAACATGTGAAGAAACTTTTGTACGCAGCTGGAATTTCCAAAATTGAGATTGAACGCTTCGGCGATAAAATCCGCCTTATTCTTTCCACCGCACGCCCCGGTATCATTATCGGCCGCAAAGGTGCTGAAATCGAAAAACTCCGCGGTGATCTCAAGAAAAAATTCGGCCGTGAATTTGCACTTGAAGTTAATGAAATTCGTCGCCCCGAAATCGACGCCCAATTGGTAGCAGAAAGCATCGGTGCTCAGCTTGAACGCCGCGTCGCTTTCAGACGTGCTATGAAACGCACTGTTACCATGGCCCGCAAATTCGGTGCTGAAGGTATCAAAGTTACAGCCGGCGGCCGTTTGGCAGGTGCAGAAATTGCACGTTCCGAATGGTATCGTGACGGCCGTGTGCCTTTGCAGACCCTTCGTGCAGACATTGACTACGGATTTGCCGAAGCTAGCACCACCTATGGTATCATCGGTATCAAAGTGTGGATCTACAAAGGCGAAATCCTTGACAAAGAGGTGGAACAATAATGCTTGCGCCAAAAAGAATTAAATTCCGTAAATGGCAGAAAGGCCGTTTGCGTGGTCCTGCTACTCGTGGTGCTACCGTTGCTTTCGGTGACATCGGTTTGAAAGCGGTGGAACATGGCAAGCTCTCCAGCCAACAAATCGAAGCGGCCCGTATCGCTATGATGCGTCACATTCGCCGTGGCGGTAAAGTTTGGATTCGTGTGTTCCCCGACCATCCAGTTACTGCAAAGCCTCTTGAAACCCGTCAAGGCAGCGGTAAAGGTTCTCCGGTGGGCTGGTGCGCACCTGTAAAACCCGGCCGCGTTCTTTACGAAATCAAGGGAGTTGACCTTGAACTTGCAAAAACAGCTTTGATCCGCGCTTCCCACAAGCTTCCCATCAAAACTGTGATTGTAACCAGAGAAGGGGCTTTCTAATATGAAAATGACAGAAATTCGTGAATTGAGCGAAAAAGATTTGAAAGAAAAATTGACGGCTCTCCGTCAGGAACTTTTCAATCTTCGTTTTCAACATGCAACTGCACAGCTTGAAAAAACTGCCTCAATTCCTGCCACCAAAAAAGATATTGCCCGTGTTCTGACTGTTATGTCAGAAAAAGGCATTAAGGCATAGGAGCGTGTATGAATAGCGCAATCGAACAGCGCAAGGGCAGAACGCTCGTAGGTATCGTTATTAGCGATAAGAGCGACAAAACCATTGTTGTGCGTGTAGAAACGCTGGTAAAACATCCCCGTTTGGGCAAATATGTGCGCCGCCGCAAAAAATGCACCGCACATGACCCCATGAATGAATGCGGCATCGGCGATAAAGTTAAAATTGTTGAATACAGACCAATGAGCCGCAACAAACGCTGGCACTTAGTGTCTGTGCTTGAGAAAGCTATCTAAGCCTAAAAAAAATTTTTCTTTCACGCATATTTTTGCTTTTCTTTTTCAAAGAATTAGCATAGTATGCGTGAAGAAAATTTTTTAGGACTGATTTTTTTTAAGAGGAATAAGCCATGATTCAAGTAGAATCTCGACTTCAAGTGGCGGATAACTCCGGTGCCAAAGAAGTGGCTTGCATTAAAGTTCTCGGCGGTTCTCATCGCCGTTACGCTTCCGTAGGTGACATCATTGTTGTTTCCGTAAAGGACGCAATGCCTCACGCTAAGGTTAAAAAAGGCGACGTTATGCAGGCTGTTATCGTTCGTACCGCTAAAGAGGTTCGCCGTACAGATGGTTCCTATATCAAATTCGACACCAACGCAGCCGTGCTTCTTTCCAAGCAAGGTGAACCCGTAGGCACCCGTATTTTCGGACCCGTAGCCCGTGAACTGCGCGCTATGAACTTCATGAAAATCGTGTCCCTTGCGCCTGAAGTGTTGTAGGAGCATAGTGTTATGAATAATTATCGTATTCGCAAAGGTGACGTTGTAAAAGTTATCACCGGCAAAGACGCAGAAGTTGGCAAAGTAGGCAAGGTTTTGAAAATCTTGAAGAAATCCGACCGTGTACTGGTTGAAAAAGTTAACATGGCAAAACGCCACGTAAAACCCAACCCATACAAACGCGAACCCGGCGGTATTGTTGACAAAGAAATGCCCATTCATATTTCCAACGTAATGGTTGTTTGCCAATCCTGCCAAACTCCCACTCGCGTAGGCTACAGAATGGAAAACGACAAAAAAGTTCGCTTCTGCAAGAAGTGTAACAAAACTCTCTAGAAGGTGCTTTGATGAGCCGTCTTGAATCTATTTACAGAGACAAAGTTGTTCCGGTATTGCAAAAAGAATTTAATTATAAATCTTCCATGCAGGTTCCTGGAATTGAAAAGATCTCTTTGAATATCGGCCTTGGTTCCATGAGTCAGAACAACAAGGTGATTGAAGAAGCAGTTCAAGAATTGTCAGCCATTGCTGGCCAAAAAGCAGTCGTAACCCGCGCAAAAAAATCCATTGCAGCATTCAAACTCCGTGAAGGCATGCCCATCGGCGTACGCGTAACTCTCCGCAAAGACCGTATGTGGGACTTCCTGGATAAGCTCATGAATTTTGCTTTGCCGCGCGTTCGTGACTTCCGTGGTATTCCTGACCGTGGTTTTGACGGTCGCGGAAATTTTACTCTTGGTATTAAAGAGCATATGATTTTCCCTGAAATGGAATCTGATCGTATCGAAAACAACAAAGGTCTCAATATCACTATTGTTACAACCGCAACCACGGACAAGGAAGGCAAAATGTTGCTCGAGCAACTTGGTATGCCTTTCCGTAAGTAAGGAGTTAGAGTATGTCCCGTACTGCTCTTGAAGTAAAAGCTACCCGCAAACCAAAATTCTCTACTCGTGGTTACAATCGTTGTCCTATTTGCGGTCGTCCACGAAGCTATATGCGTCATTTTGGTTTATGCCGTATTTGTTTCAGAAAAATGGCACTCCAAGGCGAATTGCCCGGAGTACGTAAATCAAGCTGGTAATCAGCAATATATTTAGGAGAAATCCCATGACCGATCCCATTGCCGATATGCTTACGCGTATCCGCAACGCACACATGGCCCTTCATAAGGAAGTAAGTGTGCCGCGCTCGAAGATGAAGGAAGCTTTAGCTACCATCCTCAAGCAGGAAGGCTATGTGGAAGATGTTAAGGTTGAAGACCGCGACATCACCATTGAGCTAAAGTATGTCAAAGGCCGCCCTGCGATTAACGGTTTGCGCCGCATCAGCAAACCCGGTCGCCGCATTTATGTAAACGCTCACCACATTCCACGCGTTCAAAACGGACTTGGTATTTGTATTTTGTCTACCTCCAAAGGTGTGCTCGACGGTGCAAGTGCTCTTGAACGTAACAGCGGTGGAGAACTTCTTTGTGAAGTTTGGTAAGCCAACATACTTAGCAAGGTGGAATTACAATGTCTAGAATTGGTAAATTGCCCGTCACTCTGCCAAAAGGCGTAGAAGTGAAATTGGGTCAAGATATAGTGGAAGTAAAAGGACCTAAAGGTTCTTTGACAACTCCGCTTTGTGACCTTTTGAATTACGACGTTACTGCAGAAGCCGTAACCATTACTCGTAAAAATACCGAAGACAGAGCTACTGCACAGCAGCACGGTCTTCGCCGTACCCTTCTTGCAAACTGCGTTGAAGGCGTAACAAAAGGTTTTTCAAAAACTTTGGAAGTTGTAGGCGTAGGTTACAAAGTTGCTGTTAAAGGCAATATCGTCGAACTTGCTCTCGGTTTTTCACATCCAGTTATTGTTGAACTTCCAAAAGGTATTGAAGCTAAAGCGGAAGGTACAAAGCTCACCATTTCCGGTATCGACAAAGAACTCGTCGGTGAAATGTGCGCTAAAATTCGTCGTTTGCGCAAACCTGAACCTTACAAAGGCAAGGGCGTAAAATACGAAAATGAAATTATTCGTCGCAAAGCCGGTAAGTCCGGTGGTAAGGGCAAATAGGGGTAATAGATATGATGCTTTCTAAAAATGAAGTTCGCATGAAGCGCAAAATCCGCATTCGTAAGCGACTCACCGGCACATCTGAACGCCCTCGTTTGGTGGTGTTCCGCTCTAATTTGCATATTTATGCCCAAATTATTGATGATATGACTGGTTCAACTTTGGCACAGGTTTCTACTTTGACCCTTTCCAAAAACGGCGAAAAAGTAGCTTGCAACAAAGCAGGTGCAGAAAAAGTTGGTAAAGAAGTTGCTCGCGTTGCGCTTGAAAAAAACATTAAACAAGTTGTTTTTGACCGCAATGGTTACCTCTATCACGGACGCATCAAAGCCGTTGCAGACGGTGCCCGTGAAGGTGGTCTCGAGTTCTAATGGACAGCC
>CALUWZ010000042.1 GCA_944324625.1 uncultured Mailhella sp.
AATGGTTTTTTCCGCAAGCTTGCGCACTTCATCGGCAACAACGGCAAATCCGCGTCCTGCCTCGCCTGCGCGGGCGGCCTCAATGGCGGCGTTCAGGGCAAGCAGGTTGGTTTGGTCGGCAATATCGGAAATGACGGACATAATGGAACTGATGGAACGGGTATGGCTGACGAGTTCCGTCATATTTTCTTTCAGCGTGAGGGAAGACTGGCGCACTTCTTCCATGGAGGTACGGCATTTTCTGGTAATATCTTCGCCCATAATGGCACGCTGACGTGTGTCTTCTGCGTTTTTGCTGGTTTTGCTGGCGTTTTCGGCAATATTTGAAACCGTATAATTCATTTCGTCCATGGAAGCGGAAACTTCTGCCAGTTTGAGTGCCTGCGTGGTGGAGCTTGACGTTACCTGACTGACTTGTGCGGAAAGCTGGGTGGAGGCGCTGGCAATGCCCTGAATGACTTTATCCAGTTCTTCGATGGCTGAAAGCGCCCGTGCTTCGTTTTGTTTTGTTTTTTCTACAAGCTCGATGAGGAAGTTTATCATTTGCGCGATGCTGCGGGAGAGCAGGCCTATTTCGTCGCCGCGTTCATTGGCTTTTTGCAGCTTTGCTTTCATTTCTTCGGAAATTTCCAAATTGCCTTCGGCAATATATTTTGAAAATTCTGCACCTTCACGCAGAACTGTGGAAAAGTTTTTGGCCATGAGGAAGATGATTGCCGCAAGAATGATGATAATTACCGTGCCCGTGATGATGATTTGGCGTATCATGGCATTGGTTTCAAGCATGAGGTCTTCGTACGGGGTGGTAAAAAGCACATACCAGTCATAGGCTTTGAGATTTGCCACATAGGCTATCTGATGCACGTTTTTGGAGTCCGTATAGTCTATGGAAACAGCATTTTTCAGGTTCTGCATATTGCTGAGTTCAGGATAAATGCTGCGTTTGTCAAGGGCGCTTGAATTGGGATGAACAAGGAATTTGCCCGTATTGTCCATGATGCTGACGTAGGATGAGTCGCTGAATTTCAGTTTGGAAAGGTATTGCTTTTCTATTTTGTCAAGGCAGATTACCCCGAAAAACGTACCCACAAGGTCACCGGGGTGATTGTAAACGGGAAACGCAATGGAAATGCCGTTTTTGCCCGTGACGGCAAGCTTGCGCACTTCCGTGCCGAGTTCTCCTTTCAGGGCTTTCTGTACGGAAGGATACTGGCGGGTAATGTCGGAACCTATCAAATCTTTGTGGGTATGGGAAATAATAAGGCCGTTTTTGTCGGTAATGCCCATGGCTTCAAAAAGCGGATAGGTTTCCTGCTGCGTCAGAAGGATATCCACAACGGCAATGTCGGAGTTGTCTTGGATTTCCTGCTTGTTTTTTAAATTGAGGGAAGAGATGAAATCCACATATTCCATTACCATTTGGTTGAGGCTGTTGGCTTTGATGATGTTGGTATAAATTCCCAAAAGGGTTTCCACTTCTTCCACCTGCGTTTTCATGGTCAGGCTGATCTGATTGTCCATGCTGTGGCGCATGGCAAGGCTGCCGAGCTGCTGGGCGGAATACGTTAAAATCACAAGCCCCAGTATTGTGGGACAAAGAATAAAAAGGAGCATTTTGGGTAAAGTGTTAAGTTTCATATTTTCCCCGCTTTGAAACATAAAAACGATATTGGCTGCTGTAAACTGTATCGCATATTCAATAAAAAAGGCAATAAAAAATAGCGATAAAATTTACAATGATTATTTCGGCAAATCTGCAGAAAACTTAACTTGCAGAAAATGAAAATTAAAGAATTTATGTAATATAGGAAGCAACAACCTGCTGACAGATATCCCATGCCTTGCTGACCACGGCAAGATGTTCGTCACGGCTGACGTTTACGGTTTTATTGTCCACATCTTTGGTGATGACAAGCTCAATGCTTCCCGGAATATACAGAAAATGCAGATTGGCGTTGAAGGCTTTGCAAAGTTCCTTCTGCAGGTGGCGGAGCATGGGCGTATCCTGTCCCCTGACGCAGAAATTTGTCCACAGTTCTCTGGCCACACGGGTGATGACAAAGGCTTTTCTGGCTTCGGGGTCTTTGAGCTCTTCATTGGAAAGCAGGCGTTTGGTCTGCTTGTGATAAATCATGGTACGGGTTTCCACCAGCTGCTTTTCGTACTGGTGTATGCCGGTGCGTACCTGATACTGGGGCAGACCCTGAATCAGGGCTTTAATGCTTTTTTGCTGAATCTGCTGCAGCTTGCTGCGGTCTATTTGGTCAGACATCTTGTTTTCCGTTGTGCCGGGTGCTTAAAATACATTAACATATTCGGAACATTTCAGAAACAGTTTAGTATTTTTTACGAAAAAAGGGAAGTTTTTGTTCTGTTCAAAATTAACATTTAATGCTAAGAAAAACAAATGACAATTACCATTGGAGGATTTTTATGGGCTTTTTTTCCGCAGTGAAAAAACTCTTTGGGGCAGGTGAACCCAAACAGCAGGATATACGGCAGAATAAGACGGTTCAGAATGACGGAGGCGGTACTGCAAACGGTTTTGACGATGCAGGGGCTTTTACCGTCCGCCTGAGGCAGTGCGAACCGAAGCTTTCCGCATGGCTTCCCGTTGTTTTGGAAGGCGTGGAAAAGGCCGATGACACGTTGTGGGCACGGCTCGGCATTTTGCTGAACGCTCTGGAAATCCCCGAAGATGAGGCAAAAGCCTTTATTGACGATTTCCGTTCATGGACTGCGAAAATGGAATATGAATACGTGGCGGATTTCCGCTCCGAACTGCAGTACCGTTTGGCGCTTGCCCTTGATATGGAAGATGAGGAAAGCGAAAAAGACCTTGTTTTTGCCAAACTGCAGACAGGTCTTGAAAAAACCCGTTCCCAGCTCGGCAAGGGCCTGCAGGCTGTCATTTCCGGTCACGGAAAAGCAAGCGAGGCGTTTTTTGAGGATCTGGAAGAACTTTTCATTATGTCCGATATGGGTGCCGAACTTTCCATGCAGCTTGTGGACAGGCTCCGTCAGCATGCCAAAAAGAACAATATAGACAATACAAAGGAACTTCTTCCTTACCTTCAGCAGGAAGTGCGCGGGCTTTTTAAAATGCCCCGCAGAATTTCCGCAGTGAACCTGCCCGAAGTCGTGCTTATGGTGGGCGTCAACGGCGTGGGCAAAACAACCACCATTGCCAAGCTTGCCTACAGGGCAAAAATGCAGGGCAAGAAAATTTTGATCGCAGGTGCGGACACTTTCCGCGCCGCCGCCGTGGAGCAGCTTGAAGAATGGGCAAAACGCCTCGGCGTGGACTTTTATTCCAAGGGAAGCGGAGCCGATCCCGCTGCCGTTGCCTATGAAGCCATGGACAAGGCTCTGGCAGGCGGATACGACATGGTTTTCATTGATACGGCAGGCCGTCTGCACAATAAAAGCAACCTTATGGACGAACTGCAGAAAATCAGGAATGTGCTCGGCAAAAAGCACGAAGGCGCACCGCACCGCAGCATTTTGGTCATAGACGCCACCACGGGGCAGAATGCACTGCAGCAGACCAAAGTATTTAAAGAAATCGGCGGAGTAAGCGAAATTATTCTGACCAAGCTTGACGGAACGGCAAAGGGCGGCGTGGCCATGGCTGTTGCCAATACCTTTGAGGTGCCCATCACCTTTGTGGGCCTCGGCGAAAAAATGGAAGATCTGCGGCCGTTCAATCCCGATGATTTTGCCAAAGCCCTGCTCGGTGACGTGACGGAAGAAGAAAAATAACAGACAATGCGGAAGCGGAGGATTTATGCAGAGTTTTGCCATAAAAAGCCTTGGTGAGGGAAAATTTGAAAATCCCAGAAAGCACAGCACGGTCAGCGATGATTTCATTCCGCTTTATGTTTCGGAAGAATTTATGAAAGCCTGCGGGCATACGTCAGAAAATGACGGAGACGCATTGTATTTTCAGGAAGCAGGGCCGAGGGAAAAAATCTTTTTCGATCCCGCAAAAACCAAGGTGGGCATTGTTACCTGCGGCGGGCTTTGTCCCGGGCTCAATGACGTGATACGCTCCATTGTCATGGAGCTTTGGCACGGCTACGGCGTGCGGCAGATTGTGGGCATTCCTTACGGGCTGGAAGGCTTTATTCCGCAAAAATACGGGCACGCCCTCAGGGAACTGACGCCTGAAAGCGTTTCCACCATTTACATGCTCGGCGGCACCGTGCTCGGTTCTTCCAGAGGGCCGCAGGACTTTTCGCTCATTGCGGATTTTCTGCATGAGCAGGGCATAAATCTTCTTTTTGTGCTCGGCGGCGACGGAACCATGAAGGCTGCGGAAGCCATTTCCCGTGCGGTAAAGGAAAAAGGGCTTGTGCTGTCCGTAATCGGCGTGCCCAAAACCATTGACAATGACATCAATTTTGTGGAGCAGTCCTTCGGTTTTGCCACGGCTGTGGACGAGGCCACCAAGGCCATTGCCTGCGCCCATACCGAGGCCGTGGGCATGTACAACGGCATAGGCATTGTCAAGCTTATGGGACGGGAGTCCGGCTTTATAGCCGCCCATGCCGCTGTTTCTCTCAGTCTGGTGAACTTTGTTCTTATTCCCGAAGCGGAATTTACCCTCCGCGGCGAGGGCGGTCTTCTGCCTGCCCTGAAAGAACGCCTGCAAAAGCGCCACCATGCGCTGATTGTGGCTGCAGAGGGCGCAGGCCAGCACCTTATGCCCGAAACAGGCAGAAAAGACAGTTCGGGAAATGTTATTCTGCAGGATATCGGCCAATTCCTGCAAAAAGAAATCAAAGCGTATTTTAAGGAAGAAAATATGCCCGTGGCCGTAAAATATATTGATCCCAGCTATATGGTCCGTGCCGTGCCCGCCAATGCCGACGACAGGGTATACTGCGGATTTTTGGGACGCCATGCCGTGCACGCAGGCATGAGCGGAAAAACCGAAATGGTGGTCGCAAAACTTATGGGAAGATATGTGCATCTGCCCTTTTCCCTTGTCACCAGACAGCGCAGAAAGCTGGATATCAGCTCGCATTATTGGTTTTCCGTGCTTTCCGCCACGGGACAGAGCGGCCTGAAAGGAATGATATGATAAAAAAGCATGAGCCTTTGGAAAAACTGAATGCCTCTGCAGGTTCGGGCAAAACCTATGCCCTGACCAACAGGTTTGTAAATCTTTTGTTTGACAGCGATCTTGCCCCCTGTGAAAGCTGTAAGAAGCCGAAAAGCAAAAAATACAATTTTTCCGAATTGTTGGCGATTACCTTTACCAATCTTGCCGCCAATCAGATGAAGGAAAAAGTCATTCAGATTTTAAAGGATTATGCGTTTAAAAAAATTCCCGGCCTCAGTCCGGAAGATGCGGAAGAAAAAGCAAAACAGGCAGATGCCATGCTGGAAACCATTTTTCAGCAGTACGGCGCATTGAATATCCGCACCATTGACAGCCTGCTCAATCAGCTTGTGGGGCTTTTTGCCTTGGAGCTTGGGTATTCGCCGCAGTTTGAAACGCGGTTCGGCACCGACGATCTTGCGAAAGAACTGTATGATGCTCTGGCAGCCCAAAGCATAGGCGGTGATTTTTTCCATAAGGAATTTACCGAACTTTGCGAAAATGTTTTTTTTGCCGAAAGCTCGGGCAGTTCCAAAGAATATGATACGTTTTTTGCAAAGCGGACAGTGGCGGAAAACATTTTGGGTTTTGTGCGGTATTCTGTCCGGAACAATGAATATTTTACCGAAGACGATATAGCCGAAGCGGAAAAGAATCTGAAATTTTTCCAAAAAGAGCTGGCAGAGAGCGAAAAAAAAGCAAAGAACCATGCGGTGCTGCTGGCGGAAGAAATAGACGAAAATTCCGTGACCGTGCATGCGAATTTGAAAAAAGCCCTGGAAAGGGGCAGGGACGGTGATTTTTCGTCTGCCATGTTCAGAAAGGACAGCTTTGAGCAGGCTGTGACCTCTAAAAATACCGCAGACATCACCAAGGCAGGCAGGCTGTATGCCAAGCTGCAAAAAATCTTGGAACAGAAAGACAATGCCGCTGTTTTTGCGTCCAATTACCGCACGGCAGTGCCCTTTATGAAAATAAGCCGTGCCGTAAGCCTTGCCCTTGCCGCCTATGAAAAGCAGCTGCAGATTATCAACAGTCAGAAAATGCCCTTTATTATTTCCGATATTTTGGGGACGGACGGACCAAGCGGTGCCCAAAGTTTGGCAGGTGCTGCGGAAAGGGATTTTCTGGCGCACAAAAAACAGGAAGAAGTGCTTTTGTCTGCGGCATTCTGCCGTTTGGGCACACGGCTTAAGCATATTTTGTATGACGAATTTCAGGATACCAGCACAGCCCAGTGGCAGGCCTTGAAAGATTTGTCTGCCGAGGCATTGGCAGGCGGCGGTTCCGTACTTTTTGTGGGCGACGTGAAGCAGGCCATTTACGGCTGGAGAGGCGGCAAAGCGTCGCTTTTTGATGACGCACCCCAAAGTCTGGCCCAAGCCGGGCGCAAGGTTTATCCGGACAATCTGCCCTATAACTGGCGGAGCATGGAGAATATTGTTGAATGGAACAATGCGTTTTTCAGACTGCTGTGCGATAAAAATTTTGCTCCGTCCTTATCCCTGCTTTTTCCCAAAAACGCAAGGGAAGGCATTCCGCAGGACATGCTGGGGGAAGTCTGCAGAAGTCTTGCCGAAGACTATAAGGAAGTTGTGCAGAAGATAGACAGGAAACAATTGCCCAAGGTTGCAGGCAGGGGAACGGCGGAAGTGCATACTCTGCACGAAGGGGAGGCGTTTTATAATATCGCCGCTTTGGCTCTTCTGCCCGAAACCGTGCAGAACCTGTATAAACGCCATAAGGAATACCGCAGAATTGCCGTGCTGACCGTGAGCAACAAGCAGGCTTCGTGGGTTTCGCAGATTCTTCTGCAGCACGGCATACCTGTTGTCAGTCAGGGCAGTCTGGGGCTGAAAGAACATCCCGTGATAGCCGAAGTCGTAGGCTTTCTGCGCTTTCTTGCCAATCCTCTTGACGACAATGCTTTTTGTCAGGTGCTTTTGAGCAGCCATATTTTGCCGAAGCAGTTTTATGCTGATTTTCCGCCTGAAAAAGTATGGGATTTTTTGGCGCAGGAGCATAAAATTTCCTTGTTTACGGTATTTAAAAAAGTACATTCCGAATTATGGAACACTTATTTCAATATCCTTGTGGACGGTGCCGATTTGGTGACTGCCTATGACATGCTCTGCGAAGTGTATGAGCGCATGGCGGTCATGGAAAATAATCCCGACGCTGCCGTATATCTGCTGCGTCTTCGGGAACTTGCCCACTTGGCGGAAGAAAAGGGCATGCTTGATCTGCGTGCGTTTTTGGACTGGTGGGATGAAAACGGCGGAAGCGAAAAAGCTCCCTTGCCCGAAGGGCTGAATTCCGTTTCTGTTATGACGATTCACAAATCCAAAGGATTGGAATTTGATGCCGTGATTATACCATGGCATGATTTTAAAACCGACGTGAAAGGCGATCCCGAGAAAAAAGATATTTATAAAATCGTTCTTCCCTATAAAGATAAAAACTATACCGTGTATGCACCCCTGAAGCGGGAATACGGCGAGCCTTATTACCGTGCCGTTTTCGAGCGGATAAAGGAAAGCATCAATGTTCTGTATGTGGGCTGGACAAGGGCCAAAACAGAACTGCATGTGTTTATGCCCGCCGTGTACAATCAGGAGGAAAAAGGCGCAGGCTATTTTTACCGTTTTCTGCAGGCCATGCTTACGGAACTGAAAGCTTCGCCCCCCGAAGATTTTGTTCTTTCCGAAGATGAAGACTGCCTCCGTTTTGGCGAGGAAATCGAGCCTGTCCTTTGCGAACGCAGTCTGAGGGCTTTGGAATATGCTTTTTATGACGCAAAATACATATCTCCCGAAAAAAAAGATGAACTTGCCGAGAAACTTGGCAGGGATATTACAGACAAGCTTGACAAAGTTCTGGCAGAATATACGGAGGAAACGCCAAAAGGCATAAAAATAGACGTGCCCGCGGATGATACTGTTTTTGTGGCCAAAGCCCTGTCCCGTGAGCTGTGTCCCGAGGTTTTCGGTAAAGAGAACGCACGTTCAGGCCGCAAAGGCAGGACTGGCGGAAAATTTTCCCAAAAGGCAGATGAGGCGGCAGAAAAGGAAAATGCAGAAACCGCGCAAAGCGCTGCCGATACGGCACAGCCCTATGTGCAGGCGCACAGCATGGACTGGCTTCCGCAGCTGCGCATTTTCTGTTCCGATTTGCGGGAAATTGCGGGCGGCTGTGAACTTTCGTCAAACAAAAGAGGAACGCTCATTCACAAGAGTTTGGAATTTTTGGTGTTTTCAGGTGATGTGCAGGAAGACGCCCGACGTGCCTGCGCCGAGGCCATGAAATACCTGCCTTACGGCCGCACGGCGGGCAGACAGGCAGGCCAAGCTGACGGCGGCGAGGATCAGAGCAGGCAAAGGCTGTATGAGGAAATCGCGGAAAACGTGGCATGGCTTGCTTCTTTGGAGGAGCCTTTCGGCGGTGCAGAGCTGTGGTTTGAATACGGCTATAAGGAACACAGCATAACCGACGAAAACGGCAGTCTTTTCCGTGTGGACCTGCTTGCGGAGATTCCCGAAGAAATGCGGTTCAAGTTTAATGATGTCAGTTTCGTGGCCATAGACTACAAAACGGGGTATCTCGGCAAGGACTTGCCCGTTCCCGAGAACGAACGGCAAATACGCAATTATATCCGTCTGCTGACGGCGGCGACAGGCAAAAAAACCGCAGGGCTTTTGATTTATCTTGATGCCCGCAGGTGCTGTGTGATTGAGGGGTAACTATGCGCAATTACTGTAAAGAATATCGGCTGACAGAAAAAAATCCCTTTGCGGCCGTGCCGTGGAGCGAGGATTTTCTTGCCTGCACCGCAGAACTTGTCGAACATTTTATTACGGAAAAGCAGGTTGCCATGCAGGATATTGTGCTTGTTTTTCCCAATATCCGCCCCAAACGCTACTTGACGGCCCGATATAAGGAGAAAAGCGCCCGAACGGGAAGTGTCTGCCTTTTGCCGCAAATGTATACCAATACGGAATTTTACGGTCTGTGCCTGCAGCATTTTGAACGGGGGCTGCCGCTTTTTTCCGAGCAGAGCGCTTTGGACAGCTATGCTCTGCTGTTTGAAGCCGTGAAAACAATCAGACGGCAGAAACAATATTCTCATTTTTCGTCCGTTCTTGCTGACAATGCGGATTCCCTGCTGACAGATTTCGGCGATATGTTTAAAGACGGCGATCTGCAGCTGGCAAAATTTTTTCCGTGGGCGTCCAGCCTGTATGCGCTTTTTGAAGAATGTTTTCATGAACTGGTTCTGCCGCAGAACATACGCTACGCAGGGGGCGAAGTTTCTCTTTTTGCCCAAAGCCTTTTGGCGGAACTGGAGGAAATTTTTGCGGCCTATACCGCCGCCATGCAGAAAAATATGCGCACCACGCCTGCATACGGGCTGTTCCGCACGGCTAAGTACGTGCAGGCTTTTTCCCGATATGAAAACGGCGAAACCGTGGATACGTCCTTTATCCCGTTTTTGGAAAAACAGGATTATGCCTCTTATTTTGCGGAGTTTATGCCTAAGCGGCTGCGCGGAAAAGTGATCGTTTTTGCGGGCTTTGTCCGTCCTTCCAAGGCCGAGGAGGTGATTCTGCGGTATTTTTGGGAGCGCGGCGCCTGCATAAGCCTGCATACAGACCCGAATTTAGCCCTGTCCAAGCTCGGTTCTGCAAAACAGAAAGTTCATTATTCCTGCACCGAACATAAAAAATGGGCAGAAAGCTGGCAGGTCGATCTGTATGCTCTGCCCGCAGTCAAAACGGAAAAAGCAAAGATTTCCTTTTTGCCTGCCTATGACGTTCATTCCCAGCTGGCGGAACTCAAAAAAGACATAAAGCCCTGTCTGGATTCCATGCAGGAGCGGGATGATTTCTGTGCAGTCGTGCTGCCGTCTTCTTCCCTGCTCATGCCCGTACTGCATGAGCTTCCAAAGAAAAACATTAACATTTCTCTGGGCTATCCCGTGGCGCGTACGCTTTTATGGCAGTTTGCCGAGCTTGTGTTCAGACTGCAGAAAAACAAAAAGCAGACGGAAAACCCCGACTGCGAATATCTGACCGAAGACGTGCTTGCCCTTCTTCAGCATCCCTATACCAAAATGCTTCTCGGCAATGCCGAAAATGTCCAAAGCCCGAATTTTGACGGGAGCGCAGAAAAACAGCATGCTTTTTCGGCGGAAGATTTCGCCGCTTGGCGCAAAGTGCTTTATCATGCGCAGAAAGAACTGGGCAGCAAGGGCATCTATGTCAATTTACAGGAATTTTTGACCGAAAAAGTCTTTGACCTTGACAACGTGAAACTGGACTATACGCTGTCCGATGATCTGTTCCGTTTTGTTGACGAGTTTTTTGAGCATACAGTATTTTCATGGGAAGAGGTGAAAACCATGCGCGAAGTGGGCGAACGCCTGAATGCGCTGGCTCTTTTTCTCATAAATTTCGGAGCGGACGTATGGAGGCGTTTTCCTTTGGACAGGGAGGCCATGGCCCGTTTTGTGCAGAATACTGTGCCTTCGCTCATGCAGAACGGTCTTTCGGAAGAGCCCCTGCCTTTAAAAGCCCTGTTCGGCATTGCGGAAGAACATATCGCGGCCGAACGTGTGCCCTTTGAGGCAGATCCCCTTACGGGCCTGCAGGTTTTGGGGCTTTTGGAAACCCGTCTTCTGCGCTTTGACCATGTTTTTATTCCCGAATGTACGGAGAGTGCTTTGCCCGGCATGCAGAAACAGGATGAACTGATGCCCGATTCGCTGCGCACCATGCTCGGCCTTCCCGACAGGCAGAGCAAGGAACGCATCATAGCCCATGCATTTTACCGCCTGATTCATGGGGCAAAATATGTTTGGTGTTATTGGCAGGAGGGGGTTCAGTCATCCGAGATCCAAAGCAGCAAAAGCGTGCGTTCCCGTTTCATCGAGGAATTGGTCTGGGAACGGGAAAAGCAGGAACAGGCCAAGCGTGAACAGGACAGAGATACGGAAATTCTGCGGAAAACGGAGTGCAGTCCCAAGGCGCCCAAACGCCGTGAAAAAAAGAACCTTGTCATCAGCGGCGAAATTTTTAAGACATTGGAAAAACAGCTCGGTTTCGGACTTTTTGCCAGCGGGCTGAATACGTTTCTGCAGTGTCCCGTGAGATTTTATTATCAGTATGTTGCAAAAATCAGACAGCAGGAAGAATGCGGACTCGGCGACAACCGTCCTGAATTCGGCAGCCGTATGCATGCCCTTTTGAATAAAAGTTACGCAGGAGCAAAAAAAATCCGTTATACTGAGGAAAATTTTGCCAAGCTCATGGCAGATTTTCATACTGTTTTTTCCAAGGATAACTGGCAGGAATGTCTTGCTCCTGACAGTTATTTTATGCTGCAGCAGTCAGGAAAATATTTTTTGGAAAAATTCTGGCAGGAAGAAGCGGAAAAAAACATTGAAATTGTGGAACTGGAACACGAGTTTTCCCATACGGTCAGCCACCCTGCTTTTTCCGTGCCTGTCAAATTTGCAG
>CALUWZ010000043.1 GCA_944324625.1 uncultured Mailhella sp.
CACCAATCAGGGCCGCCACAGTGCCTATGGACAGATATTTGCTTCTGTCAATGCGCGAAGCAATATGACGCTGGGTAACGTGGGCTATTTCATGGGACAAAATGCCCGCAAGCGAATCTTCATCTTCCAAATTGACAAGAAGGCCAGAAAATACGCATACATAGCCGCCCGGTGTTGCAAAAGCATTCAGCACGGGGCTATATATGACATTGGTTTCAAATTGAAAAGGCTGAGGAGGAACATTTTTTAAAATGCGTTCCACAACAGAACGAACATATAATTTGATTTCAGGATCTTCAATAATAGGCAGGCGGGCTTTGACAAGAATTTCAAATTCCTTTGCCAATTCCTTTTCATCCGCCACACTGAAATCTTTAAACAAAGCAGCCTTGGAAATATGAATGGGGCTTATGACGGCCAGAAAAACCGCCATAAGCACCGCTGTAATTTTTTTCAGCATGGTACCTCACTGCCTGCGCAGAGCAGGACACTTAATGCCAAGCCGTCAAGCAGGGCAAATATTATGCACTGTAGCTGATTGCCCAAACTTGGCCGTTTTGAGTATCGCGGACTTCCACATGCATGGCGCCAAGTTCGGCACGAATGGCATCGGCACGGGCAAAATCTTTATTTTTTTTGGCTTCAAGACGTTCAGCCAAAAGCGCTTCGACTTTTTCCGCATCAATATTCAGACGCTTTGCATTCAAATTGCGCAGATCAAGCAGAATTTGCGCGGGATTATGTCCGAATACGCCCAAAATCCGTGACCATATTTTTACTTCTTCAAGCACTTGTTCCAAAAATGCCTTGGTACCGTCTTTTCCGCGCAGAGCCTTGTCTTCCAGTACGCGGTTTACCAGACGCACGGTGCCGAAAATGTGGCCGAGCGCGCCCGCAGTATTGAAATCATCGTCCATGGCCTGCAAAAAGGCCTCTTTCAGTCCGTTGAATTCTTTTGCAATATCTTCGGGCAGAGCCATTTTTTTATTAAAGTTTCCGTCAAGGGCTTTATGCACTTCAGCAAGGCATTCATATACGCGTACAAGGCCCTTTTCCGCATCATCCATAGTCACAAAACTGAAATCGATGGGACTTCTGTAATGCTTGCTGAGCAGGAAGAAACGGAGAGCTTCAGGATGGCGCGCTTCCAAAATATCCCGAATGGTTTTAAAGTTGCCGAGAGATTTGGACATTTTTTCGGAATCAATCTGCACAAAGCCGTTGTGCACCCAGAAACGGGCCAAATCTTTGCCGAGGGCGGCTTCACTCTGGGCAATTTCGTTTTCATGGTGCGGGAAAATCAAATCCTGACCGCCGCCGTGAATATCTAGGGGCAGACTGAGGTTTTTCTCGCTCATGGCAGAACATTCGATATGCCAGCCGGGACGGCCTTTGCCCCAAGGGCTTTCCCAAAACGGCTCACCCGGTTTTGCGGCTTTCCACAAAGCAAAATCCAGCGGATCTTCCTTCTCTTCACCGGGCTGAATACGGGCGCCGGAACGCATGTCGTCCACATCACGGCCTGAAAGCTTGCCGTATTCATTAAAAGAACGCACTCTGAAATACACATCTCCGGAAGGAGTGGGATATGCATGCCCCTTGGCTATCAGCTTTTCGCAAAGTTCGATCATTTCGGAAATATATTCCGTTGCCTTGGGTTCAATGTCCGCACGGCGCACATTAAGCTTGTCCATGTCTTCATGGAACGCTTCGATATAGCGCTCGGAAATTTCTTTGGAAGTCACGTTTTCCGCATTGGCGCGGTTAATGATTTTATCGTCAACGTCGGTAAAATTGCGGACAAAAGTCACCTGATTGCCCTTAAATTCCAAATAACGGGCAATGACGTCAAAAACAACGGCAGAACGGGCATGACCTATATGGCAAAGATCATAGGCTGTTATTCCGCAGGCATACATGCCTACTTTTCCGGGCTCCTGCGGCACAAATTCTTCTTTTTTCTTTGTCATGGTATTATATATCAGCATAAAAACTCCTTATTCGTGCATTGAATGTGCTGAGTATATATAATAAATCCTTTTCCGTCAAAGAAAAGGCGCATGCAAAAAATTTTTCTTTCCCGCAAAATCCGCACCTCTTTTTTCTGTTGTAATTATTTTTATTTCACGTATACTTGAAAAGAAATTGAATCGGAGTTTATATATGTTAAATAAAGCAATGATTATAGGACGTTTGGGCCGTGAACCCGAACTCAAGTATACCCAAAACGGCATGCCCGTTACCACGCTGAACATTGCCACTGACGAAAGCTATCTTGACCGTGACGGCAACAGAGTGGAAAGAACCGAATGGCACAGAGTCAGCGTTTTCCAGCGTGCGGCAGAAAACTGCGCCCAATACCTGAGCAAAGGCAGTCTTGTATATGTGGAAGGCCGCATTCAGACAAGAAAATGGCAGGACCAAAACGGCCAAGACCGTTTTTCCACCGATATTGTGGCAAATACCGTGCGTTTTCTGGACAAAAAAAGCGACAGGAACAATGATGACTTCGGCGATTCCTCCTATTCCGCACCCTCTGCCCCGCAATACGGCAGTCAGCGCGGCAGTCAGCGCAAAGCTCCCATGCAGGACCCCATGGAAGACTTGGGTTCACCATTTCCTTCCGAAGCAAGCGACATGGACGACACCCCGTTTTAACCGCAGGCTTTTGCCGGACATTTTTATACATGCAGAAACCCCTTTCGGATTTTCCGAAAGGGGTTTCTTGTTTTTCTGTTTCTATTTATTGAAAAGCAGTTCTTCCTCTTTGAAAAAAAATTTCCATTCCCGCATAAAGCTTTCTTCACTGTCAGAACCGTGCACGGCATTGGCAGTAATGTCTTTTCCGTATTTTGCCCGCAGCGTGTTCTTTTCTGCCTTTTTGGGATCGGTATCCCCCATAAGGGCACGAAATGCCTCCACGGCATTTTCTTCATGCTGCAGCACAAAACAAAGTACGGGCGCAGAACACATATAACGGATCAGTTCGTCAAAAAACGGTTTATGCTCATGCATGGAATAAAAATTTTTTGCTTTTTCCTCAGTCAGTTTAACCAATTTCAGCTCAGCAAGCTGAAAGCCCGCCATGGCAATATCATCCAAAATTTTTCCGTATGCACGGTTTTCCATGGCATCAGGCTTAATAATGCCGAACGTAAAATGCATAAAAAAACTCCTATAACGTTGCAGGCAGAGAAAAAATCACACTGTCATCTTCATGGGCTTTCCAGTTTTTGAGTGCCTGCACGGTATTTTTTCTGACATGCCCGATGATGATAATGCGTTTATATTTTTTGGAAAGCATGTAAGCCCGTTCCAATTCTTTTTGTATGTCGCCGACCTTGTCGGAATTATCTATAAAAAAGTCCCGTTTTGCCACCATGAACTCATTTTCTTTTCCTATGCTGTAAAGCTTTGAGCGGGCAGCAGTCAAACTGTCCAGCACAGGAAAAAATGGCTTGATTTCCTGAATGGCACGATAAAATTTCACCACGGCAACTTCATCACTGGTAAATTTTGAGCCCATGTGATTGTTTAATCCCTGCACATTGGGAAGCTGCATAATATTCTTATGCAAAGTATCGCGAATTTCTTCATAACTCATGGACGTGTACAGCCCCCCCGCCCCAATATCGATCTGTCTGCCGCCGCGGGCAAAAGCCTCCATGGGCTGATGCAAAAACACAGGCAGGCCTTTTTCATGGGCAAGCACGGCAATGCTGACGCCATGCGTAGATTTGGGCCAGATGGAAAAAATTACGGGATAGGGCAAATCCATGCACTCTTTGGCCAAAGGCAAATTTTCCCCGGCATCGTCAAGAACCAGCGTAATATAAGATTTTTTGCCGTTCAAAAGGCTGAACAAACCTATGCGCTCCTGCAGTTCGCGCAGGCGCACCACATGGGTTATGCGGCCCTTATACTGAACATAATAAAAATTTTCTTCAAAATGTACGGTGCAGTCCAATTTTTTGCTTTTCAAAAAAGCCTGCAGTTTTTCAAAAAACGCCTTGTTTTCCTCCCCGAGATAATACATGTACTGAGCCATTTCGGGATGAACAAGCTGATACACCACAAAAGGAAAGGCCGTGCCGTCAAGAGAAAAATGAATATTGCTGTCGGCATAAACAAGCTGCTTGACAGGAATTTCCCGTTTCAGAAAACTGTCCATGGCTGCATGTATTTTCTGCACATCCGCCAAAAAATTTTTATCGTGCACATATTCTTTTTCTATCTGCCGCACCAAGTCGGGGAAAGGATCATGGTCCGCAAAATAAGCGGTAAAATACATATCCGAAGCACCGTAACTGCTTTTATTTACCGCAAGATAACGCTTTGGCTCTTTTTCGGAAACAGGCCTGTTTTTTTCTTTTTCGGAAATAACGATAATGGATGCGGAATCATGCAGAAAATGAGACAGCAGAGCGGAAATCCCGAAATATACCGCAAGACAGCAGGCAAAAAAAGCAAATCCCGTAAGAATGCGTTTCATGCCCGCCCAAAAATAATGACTTCCGTTATATTCTTTTTGACTCATATCTTGCTCATAAAAAAAGGACTTGCTTCTGCAAGTCCTTATGATATGCAAAATCAGCCGTTCTGTCTATTGCTGCGGCAAGGATTTTTTGCGGATTATTGTCTGATTTCCTGAATGACGGGCAGAGATTTCACCAGCTGCAGCGCCACGCGGAGCTGATTGTCTTTTTTCAGAATTTCCTTTGTTTCCATATCCTGCACGGCTTTTTCCTCTTTTGCTTTGCTGCCTGTTTCAAGATGTCTGGTCAAATCTTTTTCACGGACGGAGAAACTGTCTTCCGCATCTTCGCGTGGATTTTCCCACAGCACCTCAAAATCGGGCACAATGCCTTCGGCCTGAATAGATTTTCCCGAAGGAGTATAGTACAGGGCAACGGTCAGTTTCAGCCCTGTTCCGTCAGGAAGCGGAATAACATTCTGCACGGAGCCTTTTCCGAATGTTCTTTCGCCCACAATAAGGGCACGTTTTTGGTCACGGAGCGCACCTGCCACAATCTCGGAAGCAGAAGCGGAACCCGCATTCACCAGCACCACCACGGGAGCTTTGATGTCATCGGCCTGCTTTTGGGCTTTATATTCCAGTTCGTCGTTGCCGTCACGGCCTTTCATGGACATGATCACGCCCTCTTCAAGGAACATGTCCGCAATGTTGATGGCTGAATCCACAAGACCGCCGGGATTGTTGCGCATGTCAAACACAAGACCTTTGACGGCTTTTTTCTTGGTTGCCTTTGCGTACTCTTTTTTCAGGTCTTCAAAAGTATTTTCGCTGAAACGGGTCACGCGGAGCCAATAATAGCCGTTGTCCAGCTCTTTTACCTTTACCGTATGATACGGGATATCATCGCGTTTAAGTTTAATGGCAACGGGTTTACTGGAATTTTTATGCAGAACAAGCAGGGTAAGTTCCGTTCCTTTTTTTCCGCGCATGAGGGATGCCGCTTCGGAAAGGCTCATCTGATCGGTGAATTTGCCGTCAATGGACAAAATCTGGTCGCCGGCCTGAATGCCCGCCTTGTATGCGGGAGTGTCTTCAATGGGGGTTACAACGGTCACAATGCCGTTGGCAGTGGTAATTTCAACGCCTATGCCGCTGAATTTGCCCACATTGGTTTCCTGCATTTCTTTAAATTCGTCTTTGTCCATCATTACGGAATGAGGGTCAAGCCCTTGAAGCATGCCTTTCAGAGCGCCGTCAATAAGTTCGGGCTGCTTTACTTCTTCCACGTAATATTGTTCAACTATATCAAGAACCTGACTGAAACGGCGCAAAGAATCATAATCCGCGTCGGCGCTTACGGCTTTCATAAACGTGCCGCCGCAGAGAAATGCCGCCGTTACGGCAGAAAAACAAAGTGTCATGCGGATAAATTTACGCATATATGCCTCCAAATTATGCAATGCGAATAATTAAATTATACTTTTTTTCAAGGAATAGCAACAATTAAAGCAGGCAATTTTTTTGTGCCGAAACGCAGCAAGTTGACTTATATGCAAAAAATTTTATACTGAACGCTACTCCATACCTACGAGGATTTTATGAACAAAAAAATAACAATAGGATTGGCCGTCCTGATTCTGCTTCTGGGCGGAGGCTATTTTTTCGCCAATTCCCTCAACAGAGAAATTGAAGAACTTGCCCAAAACACCTTGAAAAACAACAATATTCAAACGGAAGACGTCAAATACAACATTTTCAGCCAAAGCCTTTCCCTGAAAAACGTCACCTTCGTATACAGCCATAATTCCATGAAAATGGACAACAAGGCAGACGAAATTCTGGTCAAGGGCATCAGCAAAGACAATTTTATTGCTTCCGCAGGCGATGATGCACTCGTATGCGACGAAATTGAATTTAAAAATCTCACTTCCCGCTATTATGCCTACGACAACGAAGAACTGGAAACAGTCACTGAAAACATCAGCATAGCCAAACCCATGCTCAATATCAGGCAGCTTTTGACCCTGCATAAAAGCGCACCGTTTTCCGAAGAATATTTCCAATGCCTTTTGGACACAAAGCATGACGGAATCAAAATTGCCAACCTGAAAATGCAGGCATTCAAAGGCAGTGAAAGCCAAGCGGTTATCAGCATAAAAAATACCGAGCTCCCTCCGTACAACGGGGAAAAATTTGACATGGTCTATTCCGGCTTTTCCGTCACAAGCCCAGCCATAAACTTCGATATTGCGGAAATTTTGCTTGAAGGCGTAGAACTTCCCGATGCAAAAAGTCTTGCGGTGTTCAGCAAAACAGCGGTCCGTCTCAATGAACTGGAACGTTCAGGCGTTTTGGAAGACGATCCCGAATCCTTCATTGAATACGAAAATCTTTCCAATCAGCTGCTTGAACAGCTTGCCGCCGTTTCCGCCACGCCTTTCAGCACGGTAAAAATCAGCGATTCCCGTTTTTATTTCAACGAAATCGAGCAAGTAGCCAAAATCCCTGTCATTCTCAAGGAACTTTCCTACAAATTTGACGAAAACGACAAAGAACTTGTCATTACTTCTTCCCTGAAAGATTTAACCATTGCCAAAGAATATCTGAACAATCTCGCAAGCCCCGCATGCAATACCCTTATTGCCGAAAAATTTGCCCAAGGCCTTGTCATCGGCGGACAAAGCACGGCTTCCTTCAGCAAGGAAACAGGCGAATTTTTCAATGACGGCATGCTGTCAGTGCCGACCCTTGCTGAAATCAGCGCAAAAGCCGAAGGCATCATTCCGAGCAAAGACAAGAACGCATTTCTTTTCAACCTGCAGAAACTGGGTGCCGAGCTGAGCGAGGATGAACTTTTCAAAGTCCTTGAAGATACCCAAATCAAAGGAATTGAAGTCCGTTATGACGATAAAGGGCTTATTGATTTTTCCTATCAGATTTTAAGTGCGGAAACAGGACTTCCAAAAGAAAACATCAAACAGGCAAGCCTCACGCAGCTTGAACAGACAAAAAGCTTCATGATCAGCCAAAACAGCGAAAACATTGACAAGGATATTGCAAAAATCATTGATACGCTTATTCAAACCATTGACAAAACAGGAAAATTCTTTGCCAAAATCAGTTTTGACCCTGCCTGCTCCCTTGCCGACATTTTGCTTATGGAAAAAATCCCTGCCTACACTTTGGATGCCAAAGCAGAATAATAAAAACGCCCTGTCCGTACAGGGCATTTTTATGCGCAGATTACGGACGGCAAATTCCTGCCGCTGAAAAACATTCACTGTACCAAAAAGAAAACCCCGTTTGCACGGGGTTTTCTTTTATTTCAGATGAATTTCAATCCGAACACCGAATTCCTGTTCCAAATCGCTCAGCCTGTCACGTTTTTTATTAAGCAAATAAAAGGCTATTTCCTGATCAACGTGATGAACATAGGTTGAAGGAACATTTTTGCCTGCAAGTTTGCTGCGTATGTCACGCAAAACACCCTGCGCCTGCCATTCCAGATTGCGCCTGAAACCTGTTCCCCTGCAGTGCGGGCACGGTTCGGACGTTATGGAAATTACGCTGGACCCAGTACGCTGGCGCACGAGCTCCAGCAACCCGAAACTGCTCAGCTTTCCGATATCATGGCGCGCTCTGTCACGCTTCATTGCGGCATGCAGGGCTTTTTCCACGTCACGGCAGTGGCTTTTGTCACGCATTTCAATAAAATCAATAACAACCTGACCGCCGATGTCGCGAAGGCGCAAATGACGTGCAATGGCCTCTACTGCTTCCATATTGGTACGGTATACCATAGCTTCAAAATTATTTTTGCCCTGACTTTTGCCGGAGTTGATATCAATGGCCATAAGCGCTTCGGTCTGGTCAAAAACCAAACGGCCGCCCGAAGGCAGATTCACTTCCCTCTTGGTTACTTCCTCAAGCTGACGGGCAATATTGAAACGCTCCCAAAGCGTCTGGCGCATGTCATCATGCAGATGCAGCATGTCTTTGTTTTTCGGGAAAAGCACTTTTACGAGATCTGCCACGCTTTTCTGCACTTCTTTGGAATCTACCCAAACTTCGTCAATATCATCGTTGAGATAATCGCGCACGGCCCGGCCTGCAAGATCGGCCTCCTGATACACAAGGCTCGGCGCAGGGGATTTTACCACCTGCTTTTGAATATTTTTCCACGTACGCTTAAGCAGCTGCAAATCCTTCTGAATGCTTGCCTTGCTTGCGCCTTCGCTTGCGGTGCGGATAATCACGCCCATATTTTCACCGGGCTTGATTCCGTTCAAAAGCGCACGCAGACGCTGGCGCTCTTCATTGTCTTCCACTTTTCTTGAAACGCCGATTTGCTCCTGCCCCGGAGTCAAAACCAAAAAACGGCCTGCAAGAGAAAGCCAAGTGGTCAAAAATGCGCCTTTGGAACCGTTTGGCTCTTTTACCACCTGCACAAGCACTTCCTGTCCCACTTTCAAAACTTTCTGAATGGGAGGATATTTGCTGCGTTCATCATCATGCGGCGCCAAGTAATATTCGGGGTGCACCTCGTCAATCTGCAGAAATCCGTTTTTGCCGCAGCCGAAATTGACAAAAGCCGCCTGCAGGTTGGCATCAACATTATTGATTACGCCTTTGTATATATTTCCGCGGATTTTGCTTTGGTGCGCCATTTCCACAAAATACTCGGATACAACGCCGTTTTCCGTAATGACAACTTCCGCCTGCTCATCGGGCACTGTGCTGACATAAAGCACACGGCGTACATTTTCCTTTTTCTCTGCCTTTGCTTCTTTTTTGCTTTTCTTGGCATTGCGGAGACTTTCTTCCGCCTCTATGCGGGCAATTTCTCCGTCTTCCACAATGGGAGAATTTTCATATTCCTGCAAAGCCGCACTTTCTGCCGTTTTTGCGGCTTTCTTTTTGCGTCCGCGCTTTCTTGTCCGCTTGCCTGCCTTTTCAACATCACATACCAATGGAAGAACGGCATCAGCCACGGGAGCTTCTTCAATTACGCCCAAAACGCCAAGGCCTGCCTGTTCACCGAAAGCGCCCAAGCTTTCTTCGCCGTTGTATTCGGCCACGCCATTGACGCCCGCCACGAAATCGGCATGCTCTTTTTCCTTTTTTTTGCGTCCCTGTCTGCTCTTTTCGGTTTTTGCCTTGGCAGCTTTTTGGGATTTTTTTTCGGAACTTTCTTCTGCCTGTTCCCCTGCCTGTTCCCCTGCTTTTTCCGCAGCTGCGGCAAGCTGTCCCTGTTCGTATACGGCAAGCTCGCTTTTGCCGAGCTCCGCAGGCACGTTTTGGCTGTGATCCCTGTGCGGCAGTTCTTTCAGATCCGATGCGGCGAGAGCAGGACGATCCTGAGCAGAAACGGAGAGAAGTATATTTTTTGCTTCTTCGCTTCGGCTTGGCTCATTCTTTTGTTCGGCATGCGCATTTGCTTCAGGCTGAACATTGTTTTCAGCCTCTTCCGCTTCTGCTTTCTTCCTGCGTCCGCGCTTGGCCGATCCGGCGGAAACCGTTTTTTCCTGTGTTTTTTTGGAAGACGTTTTTTTCTTTTTTGCAGCAGCCTTTTCTTCAGTCTGCTCCTGCTGCACGGGCTGTTCAGCCTGCAGAACCTGTTCGGACCCCTGTTCGGCTCCCTGCCCGCCTGCAGTTTCGCTTTCCGCTGTGATTTCCTTTGTTTTTTTTGTCTGTTTTTTAGCGGCAGACTTCACGGATTTTTCCGTTTTTTCAGGCTTGGCTTTTTCCGTTTGTTTGGAACTCCCTGTTTTGCGGGGAGATTTTTTTTCTTCTGTGTCCGATGCGGATTCCGCAGCATTTTCAGGGCTTGGCATAACGGTTTCGGCCATTGCCGTTTCAATTGAATTTTCCTGTTCCTGTGTTTTTTTTCTGGGTCTGCCTTTTCTTTTCTTTTCAGCCTGTTCCATCTGTTCCATAAAAATTCCTAATTAGCTGTTGTGCATAATTCCATTTCAGGCTTTTCGGAAAGAATAAGCTTTCCGTAACAGCCTGACGCAAAGTCCCCGAGATTGCAGACCCATGTCGAACCGATTTGTTCTTTTGCACGGCTTTCGTGAATATGACCGCACACGCAAAAATCAGGCCTGTAATCCCTGATAAATTCCATCACTGCATTGCTTCCGGCATGCCGTCCGTTTTTCAGGCGGTCACACTCAGTTCCGAAAGGCGGATTGTGACTTACCAAAACCGTCAGCGCACACTTTGGCTGCAAAGCAAATTTTTTCAGCTCCTGCCTGTAAAAATCTTCCGTAAAGTCAGATTTTGTCGCAAAAGGCGTCGGCAGTGAGCCGCCTATTCCCATAAATAAAATATTTTCACGGCGTATACTGTTTTTATGCAAATTCATGTTTTTTTCTGTCAAATACGCATCTGCCTGCCATGAATCCATATTTCCGATTTGAGCGTAAACCGTATGACAGTATGTCTGCAGAACCCGAACAATTTCCGCAGTTTCTTTCAGCGTTCCATTTTTCCCTATATCACCAGTTAAAACAATACCTTGTGCTTTATGCAAATCTTTAATCCGATGAATATTCGCGATTTCGCCGTGAATATCACCCAAAAAAATCCCAAAAGGGAAATCCGCAACATGCATACGCTAAAAATCCATACAATAAAACAAGATACGCTATTTACAAAAAATAAAAATACAGTATACTTTTGCTGACAGAAACATATTAATCAAGATTTATTTTTTTTTCAAGAAAAAAATCAATATATTATCAAAATTTTGAGAATTTTTGCCATGAATAAAAAAGAACTTCGCATAATTCTGCGTGAAAAAAGAAACGCATTATACAATAATTTCAATGAATTTAACAAGTTGTCAATAAGCCTGCAAAACCATGTTTTGGAATTTCCCCTGTACAAAAATGCAGAAATCGTTTGTGCCTACGCCCCCACAAAAAGCGAAATAAGCACGGACTGCATAACCCGAACAGCTTGGGAGCAGAAAAAAACCGTGCTTTTTCCCCTTTGCTCAAAAACAGAAAAGGGCATTATGCATTTTTATGCCTGCCGTGATTTTTCGGTTTTGGAAAA
>CALUWZ010000044.1 GCA_944324625.1 uncultured Mailhella sp.
AAAAGAATCCGAAGCAGTATGAATCTCAGTTTGAGCGAAGTAGCCAAACTGACAAGTGTCAGCAAAACCATGCTGAACCAAATTGAACGCAAAGAATCCATTCCCACTCTTTCCGTTATTTGGAGAATCGCCAACGGCCTCAAAATCAAATTTGACGATTTGCTGATCAACATGAATATTAAAAAATGCAATACCGTCAATTACAGGGACATGATACCCATCTGCGACAAATCGCATTTGGCGGAAATCTACTGCATGGTTCCGTTTTCACCCATGAACGGGCAAAACTATGAATTCTTTTACTGTATCTTTCATCCGACCTGCAATTATCTTTCGGACGGACATAAAAACAGCCTGAATGAAGTCATATTTGTTTATAAGGGCACAATAGAAATTAAAGTCAATTGTGACACTTTCATCGTTGAGGAAGGATGTGCCCTGACAATTGACGCAACCATACCGCATAATTACATAAATAACACCTCTGAAGACACTGTTTTGTGCTGCATTGTCAACTATGGCAAATAGCAGATGCATACATTCCTTTATAAAGTAAAAAAATCCGCTATAAAATACAAAATAAAAATAATCAATAATTACAGTGTATTAAATTTTAAAGCTGTACTGTTTCATTTTTTTTCACAAAAAATTTAAAATATTCTTGACAGAATTTTTAATTCAAGATAGTTCTGAAATAAAGAAAGATTTTTTGTGTCCTTTTCGTCCGTTATAACGGACAAGAGTATTTTATAGCGTACAACTTTTTACTTTTGAGGAGTAAGGATATGGAAAAAAATATTTACGTTCAACTTTTGGAAAAAGAACTTATTCCCGCATGCGGATGTACTGAACCTATGGCTTTTGCTTTGGCGGCAGCCCTTGCAAGAAAACATGCCCCCGGCGAAATCAAAGAAATCCACATCAAAGGCTCAGGCCTTATGATGACAGGTGTTCAGGCCGTATTAATCCCCAATTCTCACGGAAAACACGGCGGTTATCTCTCCGCTGCCATGGGTATTGTCGGCGGCAATGCAGATCTTGACATGGAAGTTCTTACCAAAATTACCGACAAAGATCTTGAAGAAGCAGAAGCACTTGTCAAACGTCTTCTTGATGCAGGCAAATTCACTCAGGAACTTGAACTCAATGTACCTTCCATTTACCTTTCCATCAACCTGATCACTGACCAGCACAATGCAACTGTTGTCCTTCAAAACGAACATAACGGCATCTGCTTTATCGAAGCTGACGGAAAAGTTCTTCTGGATACCCGTGACATTAACCCCGTAACGGAAACTCTGAAGAAAAACAATGTTGACAATTCCATTCTCACCATTCCTAAAATTGTTGAATTTTGCGATACCGTTGACCTTGCAGAACTTGACCACATCAGATATGCGATGAAGCTGACCCAAGACATCTGCCAAGACGGCATTGACAATCCGCTCGGCATGCAGTGCGGACGCACCTTGCTCCAGAATATGGAAAAAGGACTTGTTGCAAAAGACGAATACAACTACACCATTGCATGGACCATTGCCGGCCTTGACGCCCGCATGGGAGGAACAAGCTTCAGCGCAATGAGCAACACAGGCAGCGGCAACCAAGGCATTATCTGCTCCATGGCTCCGATGGCTGCCGGCAAATGGCGCAATGAACCTGAAGAAAAAATTATCCGTGCAGTTACCCTGTCCAACCTCATGAACATTTACCTTGACTACCGTTCACACGAATATGCTCACCTCTCCCCTGAATGCTACTGCGGTGCCGTAGCACCTGCAGCCGCTGCCTGCGGCGTTGCATATCTTCGCGGCAACAAGGCTGATGCTATCAATAAAATAGTCCGCGCAAGGCTCGTAAACTACGTACGCATGATCTGCGACGCTGCAATACCAAGCTGTGCAATCAGAGCTTACACCGGACTTTTCGCAACCCTTCATGCAATGCTTCTTGCCGAACAGGGCATTTCCACCGGACCGACCGAAGGTATCGTACACGAATCAGCCGATGTAACCATTGACAACATTTACCGCCTGCAGAAAGAAACCATGAACCATACTGACGAATTTGTATGGAAAATTAAGACAGAACAAAAAACCATTTGCTAACCTCTTTTTACTAAAATCTTTCAAAAGGCATTCAAACGGATGCCTTTTGAAGGACATGGGAGCAATGTCAATGCAAAATCACAGACAGTATGGCTTTCTCAGCGAAAATAATGACAGTGACATTATTTTCCAAAAAGAAGGACAGGTATGTTCCGCCGGCGTATTGGGAATATTAAGCATTGAAGACATGTATATTCCGATTCTCCCCGGCAATGTAATGAACGGTTTTACGTACAATTATCCCGTACAAATTCAATTTGTAAAAGGATTAAAAAGTGCTGACCTGTTCGCCGGAAAAGAAGAAGTGTATCCCAGAATTTTGGATGCAGTAAAAGAACTGCAGAAATACGGTGTCAGGGCAATTACCGGTGCCTGCGGTTTTTTTGGAAATTTTCAGTCCAAACTTGCAGCAGAAGTTGACATTCCGGTAGCTCTTTCAAGCCTCATTTCGCTTCCTTGGATTGCAGCCATGCTCAAACCAAATGAAAAAATTGCTGTTCTTACGGCAAACGGAGCTTCCTGCACGGAAAAACTTTTAAAAAGCTGCATGGTTCCCGATGCTGTTATAGAACGTTTGATAATCAAAGGAATGGAATTTTACCCGCAGTTCGGCGAAACCATTATTCACAACAAAGGTGGTTTTGACAACGCAAAAGTAAAAGAAGAATTTATAAATCTTTCCTCATCTCTTGTAAAAGAGCATCATGACATTGGTGCGTTTTTACTTGAATGTACGGAAATGCCTCCATACGCTCACCTAGTTCAGGCTGTAACCCAGCGCCCTGTATATGATTTTATTTCCATGCTAAACTGGGTTGCAAGCGGACTTTGCAGAAAGCCGTTTACAGGCTGGATGTAACCCCTAAAACCATCTCCCTAATCCAAGAGTGCCGAAAGGCACTCTTTTTTTTGCTTAAAAACTTTCCGCACAGAGCAGCTGCATAAACACTGTCCGCAAAATTTATTTGTTAAAACTGCTCCCCTCTATGCTACTTTTTGCTGTGCTTAAAATCCCACGGAGAAAGCGGATGATCGTCCTGCCATAGGCCCTGACGTGTACGCATGGCTTCGTCTTCCACATTTTCCCAGCCGACGCACAGCATAACGTCATCACAGAAACGGGGATAAACCCAAGCAAAACCGTTGCGTATCAAATCTTCCTGCAAAGCTATGCCGTTATCGTCAAACAGTACGGCAACATAGCGGTTATACTTGTCTTTATAGCGTACATCCATGGTAAAAAGCCTGTCTTTGGCAGCATCTTCCAAAAAGACCCGCGCCGTATTGCAAAATTTCTGGCCTTTTTCCGGTGCATCAATGCCGTACAGACGTACTTTCATTTTTTTGCCGCCCTGTCTGACCACGTCTACCGTGTCGCCGTCATACACTTTCACTATCTGCACTTTATTGTTGAGCACAACAGACCGTTCTGCCTCAACAGGCATGAAAGTTTCAATATTTATCCCGCCTTCCTGTTCTTTTTCAGCAAAAAACACGGCAGCACTGCAAAAAAGAGCAATAATTGCAAGCGTATACTTATTAAACATTTTTTTATTGATTTTCATGGCCGTCCTCATAAATTTTTCACAGTGTACCGTCATTCCTCAAAATAAACAAGTTGCAATTGTTCACTATTTGTTATATATTGTCAGCGATTTGAAATTATTTACAATTTCAAAGGAGTATGGATGTTTTTTAACCCTTTAACCCAGAGGAGCTGGTATGAAACGCTTTTCCGCTTTGGTAGTGGCCCTTTTGTTTGCTGCGCTGGCACCCTTTGCACAGGCTAAAACCTATGTCAATGGCATTGATGCGAACTATCCTCCTTTTTCCTACATCGACGAAAAAGGAAATCCGACAGGCTTTGACATTGAATCCATGAACTGGATTGCAAAAAAAATGGGTTTTGAAGTTCAGCATACTCCTATCAACTGGGACGGTATTATCCCTGCCCTGCAAGCAAAAAAAATTGACATGATCTGCTCAGGCATGAGCATTTCCGAAGAACGCAGACAAGCCGTCAATTTCTCCGACCCCTATTATTCCATCAAAAAATACATTGCCGTAAGACAGGACTCCAACCTCACCGTTGACGAAGTTTTCAAAGGCAAATACACCCTCGGCGTTCAGCGCGGAACCAATGAACACGACCTGCTTCAGTCCCGCATTGACAAAGAAAACCTTGACATCACCCTCCGTCTTTACGATTCCCCTCCGATGAGCGTCGAAGACCTTTTGAACGGCCGCATTGACGCCATTGCCATTGACTCTGCCCCTGCTGAAGATGCAATCAAAAACGGCAAAGCCATTAAGATTGTAGGCGAATATGCAAAAGGCGATGATTTCGGCGTTGCAATCAACAAAGAAAACCAAGAACTTCTCAACACCATCAACAAAGGTTATGAACTCCTGAAAAAAGATCCTTTCTGGCAGGAACTTCACGACAAATATCTGAAATAAGTTTTTTCGGGCGTACCTTTCGGGGTGCGCCCGCATCATGCACATTTTTTTTTGAGCAAAAATCCTTTTTTGCCCATTTTATTTTAATATATTGGATATAAAGTGGAAACCCTCAAAACGATATACGTCAACTTGCCCTATATTCTTGAAGGCACCTATGTGACAGTTCTTCTTGTTGTCGGAGCATTGGCCCTCGGCTTCTGCTTGGGCGTGCCTTTAGCCATTGCACAGGTTTACGGCAGCCCAATTATACGGCGCGCTGTCGGTTTATATGTATGGTTCTTTCGCGGCGTCCCCATTCTGCTTTTGCTTTTTTTATTTTATTTCGGCCTGTTCAATGTAATAGGCTTAAACCTCGACGCCCTCACGGCTTCCGGCCTTGTGCTCGGTCTGGCAAGTTCTGCCTACCAATCCCAAATCTTCCGCGGCTCCATTCAGTCTCTGCCCCTCGGCCAGTTCAAAGCAGGCTGCGCTCTCGGCATGACGGACAGACAAATCATCAAAAATATTATTTTGCCGCAAGCTCTGCGCCTTTCCATTCCCGGCTGGTCCAATGAATTTTCCATTCTGCTCAAAGACTCTGCCCTGTGTTTTGCCGTAGGCGCATCCGAAATCATGGCCCGTGCCCATTTTGTGGCTTCCCGTACCTATGAATATCTGCCTCTTTATATTACTGCAGGCTTTTTATATTTTCTCATTACGCTGGCCGGAATCCGTATTCTGCGCCGCGTAGAGCGCAAATTTGCCATTCCGGGCTATACGCTTTCTGTGTAAGGAACAATTATGACAACATTACTCAGTGTAAAAAATATCTCTGTCACCTTGGGAAACAGAAAAATCCTCGACAATGTTTCCTTAGACATGCACGCAGGAGATTTAAAAGTGCTTATCGGCCCTTCAGGCGCAGGCAAGAGCACGCTTCTGCAGTGCATAAACCACCTCATCACTCCCGATGAAGGGGAAATCCATCTGGAAGGAAAAAAAATCAACACCCAAAGCAATGCCGAACTTTGCCACCTGCGCCAAAACGTAGGCATGATTTTCCAAGATTTCAACCTGTTCGACCATTTGACGGCACTTGACAATATTTGTCTTGCCCTTGTCAAAGTCCGCAAACTTTCCAAAGACGAAGCCCAAAAACGTGCAAGAAAGGAACTTGACAGAGTTGGGCTTTCCAACCGCGCAGGCCTTTATCCCGCACAGCTTTCAGGCGGTCAGAAACAGCGTGTGGCCATTGCCCGTGCACTTGCCATGCAGCCCAAAATCCTTTTGCTGGACGAGCCCACTTCAGCCCTCGACCCTGAACTTGTGGGCGAAGTCATGAATGTTATCCAAGACCTTGCAAAAGGCGGCATGCCTATGATTATGGCTACGCACCAAATGGATTTTGTGCGCTCCCTTGCCACGGAAGTTCTGTTCATGGAACACGGAACAATCATCGAGCAGGATACCCCCAAAGTCCTGCTTGCCGACGGCGCAAAAACCCGCACCCTTGATTTTTGTTCCAAACTCAACAACCTTAAAGGCTGTGAACTTTAATATCGGACATACGCATGGAACTTCTGGATTTAGCTTTTTATACGGAACGGGTCATTCCCAAACTCAATGAAGGCCTTATCGAAAGCCTGTGGCTTATCATTCCCGCCTCGCTCATCGGCGGCAGTTTCGGCGTGCTCATGGGCGTGCTTCGCGTGTTCGGAACAAAATGGATCAAAAAAATTGCCGATACGTTTGTGGCTGTTATCCGCGGCGTTCCGCTGACCATTCAGCTCATGATCTTATATTTCGGCCTGCCCTATCTGCCCTTTGTCAAAATATTTCTGACCCCCTATCAGGCTGCCCTCATAGGCTTTATCTTCTGTACCGGCGCATATCAGTCCGAATATATCCGCGGTGCGCTCCTGTCCATTAAACAGGGACAAATCAAAGCAGGTCAGGCCCTCGGCATGACAAAACTGCAGATAATTTGGTCCGTCATCATTCCTCAGGCTTTTCGCAAAGCCATTCCGGGCTGCGGCAACGAAATAATTTATCTCATTAAATACAGCTCCCTTGCTTACATTGTCACCCACATTGAACTCACGGGCGAAGCAAAAATTCTTGTATCAAGAACATTCCGCCCCACGGAAATTTACCTGCTGGCAGGCTGTTATTATTTATTCTTGGTTACTTTGGCAACTTGGATTCTTCACGCACTGGAGCGCAAGCTCTACATACCCGGCTTCGGCAAAGCCAATTCCTAAACTTTTATGGCAAATTCAAACTTAGAGCATATCAGAAACTTTTCCATCATCGCCCACATTGACCACGGCAAATCCACTCTTGCGGACAGAATTTTGGAATTTACCAACCTTGTCAGCGACCGTGAAAAAAAAGACCAATATCTTGACAACATGGATTTGGAACGTGAACGCGGCATTACCATTAAAGCACAGACCGTGCGCATTCCCTATAAGCATACGGACGGCAAAGAATATATCCTGAACCTTATCGACACTCCCGGACACGTGGACTTCAACTATGAAGTATCCCGCTCTCTGGCTGCCTGCGACGGCGCACTCTTGGTTGTTGACGCAACACAGGGCGTGGAAGCCCAAACCCTTGCCAACGTTTACCTTGCCCTTGACCACAATCACGAAATAGTGCCCGTACTCAACAAAATAGACCTGCCAAGCGCAGACGTGGACAGAGTGCGCACGGAAATCGAAGAAAGCATAGGCCTTGACTGTACCGACGCGGTACCTGTATCCGCCAAAACAGGCCTCAACATAGATCAGGTTTTGGCTGCCATCGTGGAACGCCTGCCCGCCCCGAAAGGCGATCTGGAAGCACCCCTGAAAGCGCTTATTTTCGACTCTTGGTATGATTCCTATCAGGGAGTAGTTGTACTTTTCCGCATCATGGACGGCAAAATCAAAAAAGGCGACAAAATCCGCCTTATGGCCACGGATAAGGAATACGAAGTCATACGCCTCGGCGTATTTTCCCCAACCCCGGTGGACATGAAAGAACTTGGCGCAGGCGAAGTAGGTTTTCTCTGCGGCAATATAAAAGAACTCGGCGACGCCCGTGTAGGCGACACCATCACCCTTGCCGCAAATCCGGCAGAATCCCCTGTCCCCGGATTCAAGGAAGTGCAGTCCATGGTTTTCTGCGGTCTGTACCCCACTGATTCCGCCGATTACGAAAACCTGAAAACTGCCCTTGAAAAACTTCAGCTCAACGACGCGGCTTTTTCCTTTGAGCCCGAAACGTCACAGGCCCTCGGTTTTGGCTTCCGCTGCGGTTTTCTCGGCCTTCTGCACATGGAAATCATTCAGGAACGCCTTGAACGGGAATTTCAGGTGGAACTTATTGCCACGGCTCCGTCCGTTATTTATAAAGTACTGACAACTGACGGACAGGAACTTTCCATTGACAACCCCTCAAAACTCCCCGATCCCGGCAAAATCGAAACGCTTTATGAACCCTATGTAAAAATGGATATCCACGTTCCGCAGGAATTTGTGGGCAACGTGCTCAAACTCTGCGAAGAAAAGCGCGGCATACAAAAAAACATGGGCTACCTGACTTCTTCCCGTGTAGTCATTACGTATGAACTGCCCTTTGCGGAAATTGTATACGATTTCTTTGACAAGCTGAAATCAGGCACCAAAGGCTATGCCTCCATGGATTACGAACCCATTGATTACCGCGCCTCCAACCTTGTAAAGCTTGATATTATGCTCAACGGCGACCCCGTTGACGCGCTTGCCGTTATCGTGCACCGCGACAAAGCCTACTATTACGGCAGAAACCTTGCCCTGAAACTCAAGCGCACCATTCCCCGCCAGCTTTTTGAAGTGGCCATTCAGGCTGCAATCGGCCAAAAAATCATTGCCCGCGAAACGGTTTCCGCTTTCCGCAAAAACGTTACCGCAAAATGCTACGGCGGTGACATTACCCGTAAGCGCAAACTGCTCGAAAAACAAAAAGAAGGCAAAAAGCGCATGAAACGCATGGGCAACGTGGAACTTCCGCAGGAAGCCTTCCTTGCTGCCCTTTCCGTCGGCGACGAAAGTTAATTTTTGCTTTTATTTTTTTGCAGGGGAAAACTTTTGCAAAAGTTTTCCCCTGCACCCCTTTCAAAAACTTTTAATACATTAATTTTTAAAATTATTAATTAATGGCACGGAACTGAAAGTATTTTTCCGCGTAAAAATGCAGCTGCATTTACCGCAAAATTGCAAAACGAAAAAATTCGGCAATCCCCGCAGACTTGCCCGAAAAAGAAAGCGGCAAAATCTTTTCCCCGAAAAATTAAAAATTTCTGCATTTTTTGCTTGCTTTTTGTCCGAAAAAATGCAAAATAACGTTCTCAACATTGTAGCCATTTTTATGGCAATTAAGTAAAGGAGAGAAACTCATGCCTAAAATGAAAACGAGTCGCTCTGCCGCAAAACGTTTCAGCGTTACTGGCAGCGGTAAATTCCGTCGCCGCCGTCAAGGCCTTCGTCACATTTTGACCAAAAAATGTGCAAAACGCCGTATGATTTTGGGTCAAAGCGCATTGGTTGACAAAACCAACGAAAAAGCACTCCGCCGTCTTATGCCCTACGCATAATCGGCATCGGTCACCGTATTTATTAACATATTTTAACACTTCACTGGCATAACGATCTCCGCCTCGTGAAGTTGATTATTGGAGGTATTCCATGCGTGTAAAGAGAGGTCTTGCTAGTCATCGCAGACACAAGAAATATTTGAAATTGGCAAAGGGCTTCCGCGGCGGCCGCAGCCGTTTGTACCGCACCGCTCGTGAAGCTGTTGAACGCTCATTGGTTTATGCTTATCACGGCCGCAAACTCCGCAAACGTGATTTCCGTAAACTTTGGATTATGCGTATCAACGCAGGCGCCCGTTTGAACGGTCTTTCCTATTCACGCTTTATGCACGGCTTGGAACTTGCAGGTGTTGTTATCAACCGTAAGATGCTTGCCGACTTGGCTGTTCGCGAAAAAGCCGACTTTGCTGCTCTTGTGGAATTAGCTAAAGCTAAACTTGCTTAATCTCCCACACTTAACGCAATGTTCGACAAGGCAGGGTAAGCTGTTGCTTATTCTGCCTTTTTTTCTTATTTTACCGTAAATTACATTCCAAATTTAATACAGCGAGAATTTAGTATGGATATTCAAAGCCAACTTGATAACCTTGCAGGCGAAATGGAAAAAGCCCTTGCGGAAGTTTCCTCCCTGCAGGACCTTGAAGCGCAACGAGTTAACTTTCTCGGCCGCAAAGGACATTTAGCCCAAATCATGTCCCGCCTGCCGGAACTTTCTCCTGAAGAACGTCCTGCGTTCGGACAGGCAGCCAATGCCGTAAAAGCAAAGCTTACAGCCATGCTTGAAGAACGCAGAATATCCATGGAACAGGAAAAGGAAGCGGCTCTGCTCGCCAATTTTGACGCAACGCTTCCCGGAAGAAAACCGTGGCAGGGTTCACTGCATCCCATTACCCGCGCCATGCAGGAAGTGACTTCCGTTTTCCAAAATATGGGTTATCAAGTTGTCAGCGGTCCTGAAGTGGATACGGATTTTCACTGCTTTGAGGCCCTGAACATGCCTCCCGAACACCCTGCCCGCGATATGCAGGATACCCTGTACATCCAAGAAAAAGTGGTGCTTCGCACCCATACTTCCACCATGCAGATCCGTACCATGCTTAAAAACAAACCGCCCCTTGCCATTATTGCTCCCGGCAAAGTATACCGCCGTGACTCTGACCTTACCCACACCCCCATGTTCCACCAGATCGAAGGCCTTGTGGTTGACAGACACATCACAATGGCAGACCTTCGCGGCACGCTCACCGCATTTTTGCAGACCGTCTTCGGAAAACAGACCAAGGTGCGTTTCCGTCCCAGCTTCTTCCCCTTTACGGAACCAAGCGTAGAAGTCGACATGAGCTGCACCCAGTGCGGCGGCAAAGGCCACCATGCCGACGGAACTCCCTGCCGTATCTGCAAAACAACGGGCTGGCTGGAAATTTTGGGCGCAGGCATGGTTGACCCTGCAGTATTTGAATCCGTAGGCTACGATCCCAAAGAAGTCACAGGCTTTGCCTTCGGCCTCGGCGTTGAGCGCATCGCCATGCTCAAATACGGCATTACAGACCTTCGCATTAATTTTGAAAACGACATGAGATACTTATCCCAGTTCACGGGTGCATAATCTCTTTATATACAAGGAAAGAACTATGTTATTGAGCTTAAATTGGCTTCGTGAATTTGTTCCCTACAAAGGAAGCGCCGAAGAACTTGGCGACCGCCTCACCATGCTTGGCTTGGAACTTGAAGAAATTGTCAATCCTTTCCATGAAATCCGTGAAATGGTTATAGGCCGCGTGCTGACCTGCGAAGATCACCCCGATTCCGACCATCTGCACGTCTGCACCGTCGACCTCGGCGGAGAAGAACCTGTCGGCATTGTCTGCGGAGCGCCGAACGTAGCGGCAGGCCAGCTTGTAGTTGTCGCTCCCGTGGGCTCCACCATGCCCGGAGGTTTTCAGATCAAAAAAGCAAAACTTCGCGGCGTGCCTTCCAACGGCATGATCTGCTCCGAACGTGAACTCGGCCTCAGCGACGACCACGAAGGCATTTTGGTGCTTCCTGAAACCGACAGGCACGGCAATCCCTTCAAGCTCGGCATGAGCTTTGTGGAAGCCATGGAAATGGATACCGAAGTTTTGGATATCAGCATTACTCCGAACCGTGCGGACTGCCTTTCCGTGCTCGGTCTTGCCCGCATGGTGGCAGCAGCATACAATCTGCCCCTGACCATGCCCAAAACGGAACTTTGTGAAAAAGG
>CALUWZ010000045.1 GCA_944324625.1 uncultured Mailhella sp.
AGGTATCATGGGAAAAGGTGGAAAATGTGCTGAGCGCCCCCAGAAATGCATACATTGTATTTTGCAACATATTAATATCATAAATAAAATTTATGCATACCGCAAAGCTTGTTCCCATTGTAACACAGGCAAGACTGTTGCAGAGCAGTGTGCCGTAAGGAAAATTAAATCTTTTAAAGCAGTTGGTTATAAAATATCTTAAACTTGCGCCCAAAAACGAAAAAAGGCAGATGTAAAAAATCTTTTGCATGGCCAAGAATTTTTTTTGTGAAAAAAAGGATTATTTAAAAATAAGTAACCTGTTGAATATACAGAAAAAACAACTGTTTTTTCTGAAAATTGCGTCTTGACGAAGAATAAATTATTATTTACTCTAACACAAGTTTTTGGACGGTTTTTATTGTAAAAAATTAAAAAATACAGTAAAATCGGCTAATTATGTGTTTTTGTTTGAGACAGGCTAAAGGTTATGCCGTGCCTGCAAAATAAAATCATAACAAACAGCGCTCAGGCTGTTTGGAATGTGTTGATCAGGTTTAGAGTTGGAGGATTTGATGAAAGATTCTGAAAACCAATGTCAGGGCGAGGTAAGAACTCAGCTTGAGAAAAACCTCAGTCCGCTTGAGGTTACGGCACTTGCTCTCGGTGCCATCATCGGCTGGGGCTGTTTCGTTCTTCCCGGCATTCGTTTCCTGCCCGACGCAGGACCTTTTGGAGCTGTGCTCGGTTTTATGATCGGTGCTGTTTTCCAGTGCATTGTTGCACTCAACTACAGTGTGCTTATTCGCCCTTATCCCGTTGCAGGCGGTTCTTTTGCGTATGCCTATGCAGGATTCGGCTCCAAAGGTGCCTTTATCTGCGGCTGGGCCTTGGTTTTGAGCTATGTTTGTGTTATTGCCGCCAATGCTACGGCAATTATTTTGCTGACCCGTTATCTCATGCCCGGCGTGCTTGACGTTGGTCATCTGTATTCTCTTGCAGACTGGGAAATCAATGCGGGCGAAGTAGGTTTTGTATCCGCAATTCTGCTTCTTTTGGGATACATGAACTATAAAGGCGTAAGCGCAGCTTCCGCCGTGCAGGTATTTCTGGCCATTGCTTTGACGCTCGGCATTTTGGTGCTTTTCTTTGGTACCGCTACTGCTGAAACCGCAAGCTTTGACAACTTAAAACCGTTCTTTAACGAAAACCGCGGCATAATCGCCAGCATCATGATGGTTCTTGCCCTGACTCCTTGGCTTTTCGTCGGTTTTGACACCATTCCCCAAACCGCGGAAGAATTTACCTTTTCTCCGCACAGAGCCCGCGATTTGATGATTATTTCCATCGTTGTCGGCGCTGTTTTATATTCTCTTATGGTGCTTGCCGTTGCAGGCTATCTTCCGTATCAGGAACTTTTGGCGAAAAAACTTGCGTGGGATGCAGGCTGGATTGCCGACCAAGTATTCGGCCGCTGGGGCGGCATTGCTCTGTGCATTCCTGTTCTTGCCGCCATTTTGTCAGGCATGAACGGTTTCTTCATGGCCAGCACCCGTCTTCTTTTCAGTATGGGACGAAGCAAATTTTTGCCCGACTGGTTTGCAGATCTGCATCCCTGCTACGGCACTCCGTGGAAAAGCACCGCATTCATTCTTGCGTTTACGCTCATCTGTCCGTGGTTCGGCCGTGAAGCCCTGCTGTGGATTGTTGACATGTCTTCCATCGGTACTGCTCTGACCTATCTTTTCACTTGCATGTGTGCTTTCAAATATTTGGATCAGCATCCTGAAGTTGCCCGTGCGGGCCTTGGCAAAATCCTTGCCATAGTCGGCTGCATGACTTCCGTCATCTGCTTTATCCTGCTTATTTATCCGAGTTCACCTGCAAGCATCGGCGTGCCTTCATGGGTATGCTTGTTCTCTTGGGTTTTCCTTGGCGGTTTGTTCTATATGACCAAGCATGCGGAGCTTACTGCAACGCCGCATTCCCGCCTGCGTTATTTGCTTTTCGGCAAGTCTGACTATCATGTGCTTTTTGCCATTGACGAAGACGAAGAAAAAGCAAAAGAAGAAGCTTTTGTTCGATAATTTTTTGTAAGCAAAAGGGGATTATTATGAAAATTAAATCTTGGTTGAAAGCATTGGCTGCCGCTGTTTTGCTGGCAGGTTTGGCAAGTCCTGTTATGGCTAAGCCGGTTGACGTGAAAACCGCTTGGATTCCCGGTCAGGAAGGGTTCCCTGTTTGGTTTGCAAAAAAACAAGGTTGGGATAAAGAAAAAGGCATTAATCTTGTTATGACTACCTATGGTTCCGGCCATGAAGCCCTGCAGGATTTTGCCGTAAACAACTGGGTTCTCGGCGGACTTGGCGCCATTCCTACCGTAACCGGCGCTAAAGACGGCAATATGATCGTTGTGGGCATCGGCAATGACGAATCCAAAGCAAATGCCGTTATGGTTCGTCCCGGCAGCCCCATTCTTGCAAAGAAAGGCGTGGCAAGCTCCTATCCTGAAGTATACGGTTCTGCCGTTGACATCCGCAAAAAAAGCTTTATCGTAACTGCTCTTTCTTCTTCCCACTATACGCTGTACAAATATCTTGAAGTGCTTGGCGTAAGCGAAAAAGAAGTCAGCGTGAAAAATCTCGACCAAGCTCTCGGCCTTCTCAGTTTTGAACATGCAAAAGCCGACGCAGCCGTATTCTGGGCACCTTTTACCTTTATGGCCAGCGGCAAAGGCTTTGTGACTGCCGCAACCGCATACGACATTGATGCCCGTCTTCCCATTTATATTGTCGCAAACAAGGCTTTTGCTCAGCAATATCCTGAAATCACCAAAGATTTCCTTGCTCTTTACCTCAAAGGCGTAAATTGGCTTTTGAATGCTCCGCGTGCCGAAGCCGTTAATGCCATGCAGGAATATTATAAAGACGTTTTCGGTCTTGATTACTCCGAAACCATGCTTGACCTGCATTTCAACGTCTTCCAAATTTTTGACCTTGCCGCCCAGAAAGAATTGTTTGCTCCCGTAAACAACGGCGAAAGCAAAGTTCAGATGTGGCAGGACAATATCATCAAGTTTATGCTTGATCACAAGGCAATCCACAAGAGTCTCGAAAAGAATGTTCTTGGAAGCAAGTATATCGTTCCAACCTATCTCAATATGGTTGAAGAAAAAGATTTGAAGTAGGACATTCGGAGAAATTATGCGTGTTTTAGGATTAGTTATTCTTGGTGTGCTCGTACTTTGCGCTGAGGCTTTTCTTGGCGTGCAGAGCTTTTTTCCTCAGGCTCTGCAGAAAGAAAAAGCCGATATTGTGCAGACTATGATTGAAAATAAGAAAACCATCGTGGATCAGCTTTCCGAACAGGATCTTGCATGGCTTGCAAACAACAAAACCGTGCAGGTCGGCGTTGACCCCAATTTCTATCCGCTGGAAACATTCAATGAACGCGGACAGTATTCAGGTCTCGGCAGTGATTATCTTCGCCTGCTTACGCATTTGACAGGTCTTAATTTCCAAGTGCAGCGCCAGCAGGACTGGGCAACCGTTGAAGAACTGGCTCAGCTCAAGCGTATCGATGTTTTCATGGCTCTTGCAAAAAGCGAACGCCGTGAACAATATCTTACGTTTGCAGAACCCTATATCAACATGCCGGGCATGATTATGGTTCCTCGTACCAATACCGTAAAAAATCTTACTCTTGACGATCTTAAGGGCAAAAAGCTTGCGGTTGTAAAGAATTATTACTGGGATGACTTTGTTTCAAGCAAATATCCGGAAATTATTCTTGTACCTGCCCGTGATACCATTGAGGCCATGCAGCTTGTAACCGGCGGTCAGGCTGACGCGGTTATCGACTATGAATTCAACCTCAACGAAAAAATTCAGGTAGCAGGCATTTATCAGCTTCACACTGTCGGTCAGGTTCCTTCCGAGTTTGGTCACGGCGTGGCTGTGCGCACTGATTTGCCCGAGCTTTTCAATATCCTGAATACTGCTTTGGAAGAAATTACTCCTGAAGAAAAGAAAATGCTCGCAGACAGCTGGCTCAATAAAAGCAAGCCTGTCAATGACGGCAAACGTCTGCAGTGGTATTTCTTCTTCTTTACCCAAGCAACGCTTTTGGTTCTTCTTGTTATCAGCCTTGCTAAAAGCATGGCAAGAAAAGCCGCTATCAATAAAGCAAATGAAATTCGTGCCAAAGCTGCATAAGCAATTTGCATAAATAAAAAGTCCTGCAGAAATGCAGGACTTTTTTTATATTTAAATTGACAATATCAAGATATCCTTATATAGTGATTTTATCAGACGAGGAGGACTTACATGCACATCGGAGAGCTGATTAAGAAACAGGACAAGCCTTTTTTTTCCGTTGAGTTTTTTCCGCCCAAGGAAAAAGAAAAATGGAATGATTTTTTTCAGGTAGTGGAAAAGCTGAAAGCGATTAATCCTCTTTTTGCTTCCGTGACCTGCGGTGCCGGCGGCACAGGTCAGGACAATACAGTAGAGATAGCCAGTGCCGTAAAAAATACCTACGGCATAGAATGCATGGCGCACTGCACCTGTGTCCGTTCCGATAAAGACAAAATGGATGCGTATTTGGGAGAGCTGCGCAAGGCAAATATTGAAAATATTCTTGCCCTTCGCGGTGACAAGCCCCGCAATGCCGAGGGCATTGTTGACGAAAGCCTCATGAGCCATGATTTTAAATATGCTTCCGATTTGGTGGAATATGTCCGCGCCAATCATAAGGATTTTGACGTGGCAGTGGCGGCCTATCCTGCCCCTCATCCCGAGTCCAGAACATTTGCCGATGACAGAAAGCATTTGACCGAAAAAATCCGCAAAGGCGCAAATTTTGCGATTACTCAGCTTTTTTTTGACAGCCGCGAATATCTTGATCTGCAGGACAGGCTGAAAAAAGACGGCATTGCTGACTGTCCCGTAATTCCGGGTATCCTGCCTATCCAAAGCCTTGCTTCCATAAAGCATACGCTCTCACTTTGCGGCGCAAATATTCCGGGCAAATTCTTTTTGGCTTTGGAAAAAGCTTATGAAGAAGGGGGCAATGAAAAAGTCAAGGAATTGGGATTAAAATATGCCGCCGATCAAATCCGTATTCTGCTGGACAGCGGTGCAAAGGGCATTCATCTGTATACGCTGAACAAAGCAGAACTCTGCCTTCAGCTTGTGGACATGATATAAGCTGCCCGCATTAAATTGATAAATAAAAAAGGATTGGCATGCCAATCCTTTTTTTGCAGCGTAATACTGTAATCCGAACAGAAAAGCAGATCTGCGGTTTTTGTGCTTCAGCTTTTCTGAAAACACCTGCAAGCGTGCATAAATTTTCCGTCAAGGCATTTGCAGTGTTTCAGGTATGCCGCCTAAAAGATGATTTATTTCGTTCAGGCTCGGCCAAGCGGTTTGATTTTCAGCCTTTAATTGCTCGGAGGCTATTGCTGAAACAACCGATTAAATTTCCTGAACTTTCATAATGCTGACTTCAAAAAGCAGAGGGTTGATTTTGCCGAGACGCAGCAGAACTTCCTGCCCCAAAAGGGCTTTGTCGCCGAAAAGCTGGCGTTTTGCCCTGACCAAAATCTGTTCCCTTGTCAGGCTGACAGTCACATACATATCGTTTTCGTCGGAAATAATTCCGTGGAAACCGCAGTTTTCTCCTTGGCGTTTGGCTTCCTGCTGCATAAACACAAAGCGCCAGTAACGGGGTCTGCTGCGCTGAACCTGACCTGCGAGGCCGTTGTGTACGTTGTAGCTCAGCAGCATTTGTTCCATTTCTTCCTTGTCAAACAAGGGGCTTTGGAAAAAATGATAATGCATGAGCTGGGCCTGATTGACCAAATCACCGTACCGTCTCAAGGGGGAGGTGACGGGGCTGTATGCTTTGAGTCCGAGCCCTGTATGAGGTTTAGCCTCGATTTCTGTCAGCGCAGGGCTGAGCAGGCGGGCGACTTTGGCGATTTCTTCGGGCTTTTTCCAAATGCCTGCCATTTCTTTGGGCATGCCTGCATTTTGGGTTCTGAAAAATAGATTAAAATTGTTCTGCACCGCAAAGTCGGCACAAATGGCATTGGCTATAACCATGAATTCGGAAACAATGAGCTGTGCATTGCTGCTTTGGGGCATGGGTTCAATAAAAACTTTTGTCTGCCTGTCTTCGCCTTCCAGATATATGTCGTATTCGTCGCGTTCAATAATGACCGCACCGTTTTCAATACGCTTATTAAGGTGAGCTTTTGCGAACGCATGAGCCTGCTGAAGCATATTGCGGTATTTATCCGCTTTTGCCAAAGCTTCGCTGCTAGGGGCATATTTTTCTTCCTGTATGGGATAATAGGATTTGGCGTTGCCGCAGAAGTCTGCATTAAGGGCGTCTTCCATGCTGATTTCAGCATTTTCTGTTTCGTCAGACAAAAAATGCTCGCAGGCAAGATACTGAAGATTGTCCTGCACCGCAATGCGGCAGAAATCCAATGATTTTTCGATGAGCGTGTTTTCTTTGTCATAAACCGCTTTGATGATCATTGCAGGTTTGATTTGCTGTTCCAGCAGGCTGAAAGCATAGGTGGAAAGCGATTCAGGCAGCATGTGCAGGCTGTGCTCGGGCAGATAAATGCTGGTGCAGCGTTTGGCAATTGTTTTGTCCAGTTCGCTGCCGAACTGCCAGAAAAAGGCAGGACAGGCCAAGGCAATGTATATTTCCTTGCTGCCGTCAGGATTTTCCCTGAAATAAAAGGCGTCGTCTATGTCCTTGGTGCTTGCGCTGTCAATGCTGACAAAGGGCAGGTCAAGAGCTTTTTCAAAAACGCCGCAGAGGATTTCTCCGTCTTTAAGCCCTGCATGCAGACAGTTTTTGAAAATTCCCTGTTTGGGATTCAGGACAGGGGCAGACGTGTCCTCAAAAGGCATTTTGCTTATGGTTTTTGATAAATTCTGTATGGTGCCGATTTCTTCCGCAAAGGGTTCCGCAAATTTTTCTGTTTCGTCGTAATCGGCCTTGAGCAGCCAGAAATTGTAGTGTTCGGGTACAAGCTTCCATGCGCAGGCAAGCTGATATGCTATATGGGGTTCATCGGGAATTTGTTTGCTGACCTGTTTCCAAAGAAGATTTTCTTCGTGGCTTTCCGTTTCTGCCATGTGTTTGAAGAGCAGGTTTTTGAGTGTGCCTGCCACGGGTTCCTCGGGTTCTTTCAGACTGTCTTTTTCTGAGACTGTATGGTGTCTGCATGCCAGATCCCAGAGGAATTTAAACCATTCCGCACCGCCGGAAATAAGCGCCGTGCGTTCTTTCTGCTGTTTTTCGGCAAGGATTCTTGCTTCTACGGTTTCACTGTCGTAGACTTCAAAGTTCGGATTTTGGAATTTGAAACGGCTTTTGCACTCTAAAAGGGCGTGGGCATAGGCGGAAACAATGTCGGGTGTCAGTTCGTTTTCCATAAGTCCGGCAAAAAATTCGGCACTTTCTTCGGCAACTTCGCCCTGTGTCATGTCCCAAAGTTCCAGAATATTGATATTTGCCTGAATCTGCTGGCGTTTTTCTTTGTGTTCATTCAGGGCTGCTATAATGTCTTCTTTTGCTTTGGCGCTTATGTTTGGTCCTGTCCACGGTAAAAGCCGTGCCTGTGTCAGATTTATCTCCCGTCTGTTGGCAAGAAGCAGACGGATTTTGCCCCCCTGTTCCTCAAGAACATAACCGAGGGCAGGCGCATTGTCCTGCATAAATTCCACAAGTGTTCCGGCTTTTATTGACATAATTTTCCTTTTTGTGCGTAAAATCAAAAAAAGGCAGGATAACCTGCCCTTTTTTTAGTGTTTGAAAGAGCGCTGCCCTGTAAAGAGCATGGCTATATTTTTTTCGTTGCAGGCGTCAATGACTTCAAAGTCGCGCAGGGAACCGCCGGGCTGTGCTATGGCGGTAATGCCTTGGGCGGCGGCAGTGTCTACACCGTCACGGAAGGGGAAGAATCCGTCGGAAACCATGCGCGTGCCGATAAGCCCGCCCTTTGCCTTGGCAGTTTCGGCCATGACTTCATCCAGTTCTTCTTTGGCTTTGGCGTCTTTGAGCGCAAGAAGCTGCCATTCGTACAGGGATTTTTGGTGGCGGTGATAAATAATGGAATCCGCATATTTGGTATAGGCTTTGTGAATGGTCAGTTCCACACAGCCCACGCGGTCCTGTTCGCCTGTACCTATGCCTACCGTAGCGCCGTCTTTTACAAAAATAACGGAGTTGGAAGTAACGCCTGCTTCAACGGCCCATGCAAAGAGCAGATCTTCAACTTCTTCGGGCGCGGCGTTTCTTGTGGCGTAGGTTTTTCCTTCCTTGTCCATGGCCGTGGCAGGAATGAAGTCCTGAGCGGTGCGGATGCGGTTAACAAAGGACTGCTGAATGATAAGGCCGCCGTCCATGAGGCTTTTGATGTCAAGGAAGGGGGTTCCGCAGTATTCTTCCAGTCTGCCGAGTTGGGGAAGTTCCATAATGCGCAGGTTTTTGCGGGATTTTAAAATATCAACAGTTCCGTCTTCAAAGCTTGGAGCGGCAACCACTTCAAAATATTGGGAGGAAATAAGTTCTGCGGTGGCTTTGTCAAGGGCGCGGTTGACGACCACTGCGCCGCCGAACGCGGCAATGCGGTCTGCCCAAAAAGCTTTGTTCATGGCTTCTTCAAGGCTTTCCTGCCATGCCGTGCCGCAGGGATTGTTGTGTTTCAAAATGGTTGCGGCAGGTTTTTTGGTAAGATACTGCAGGATATTGGCGGCATTGTCCACATCGGTAAGGTTGGTTTTGCCGGGGTGCTTGCCGGCCTGAATCATTTGCGCTTCGGTGAGGGCTGAGGAAATGCCTTGTTTGGGGCCGCGCCATTTTTTGCCGCCAAGCGTACAGTCGCCGCTTTCCATGGCATAAAGGGCGGCAGGCTGGTCAGGGTTTTCGCCGTAGCGCAGGCCGCGGATTTCGCCGTCCATGTCCCATGTGCGTTTTTTATAGGTAAGTTCCGTGCCGCCGAGGGTCAGTTTCAGAGTATCGGGAAATTGGTCTGCCACAATTTGGCTGTACATTTTTTTCAAATCGCTCATAGCATGTTCCTGTATTGGTTATTCGTTTACAGAACCGATGTCAGATTTTATGGCTCGGACAGGGCAGATTTTTACACAGCGTGTGCAGACGACGCATTTTTCCACGTCAAAGGCAAGGTGACGTTCCTTGTCCATGTGCAGGGCCGCTGTGGGACAGATTGCCGTACAGGCGCCGCATTCCACGCAGGATTTTTCGTCGCGGTAAATGCGCTGTGCCACTTCGGAAACGATAATTTCCTGTTCTTCCAGATATTTTTTTGCCTGTTCAAGCTGTTCTTTGGAGCCGAGAATTTCCAAAATGAGATACCCTTCGCGGCCGCTTGAAATCTGCGCTTTGGATATGTTGAAGTCCAAGTCAAATTTACGGGTCAGGTTGCAGACAACAGGCTGTGTGCTGATGTTTGCCGGAAAGCGGAGATGAATGTTGTAGCCCATGGTTTTTCCTTATAAGGTTTTGAGAATGGTTTGCGCCCGTTTGGCTTCGGCGGCTTTGGGGTAAATGGTGACAAGTTCGTTGAGGCGCTGTTTTGCGGCATCTTTTTTATTGAGTTCCATAAAGCTCATGGCCTGTTTCAGATAGCAGGCAGGTGCTTTGTTGCTGTTGGGGAACTGGGAAATGACTTTTTCGTAGGCAAGGGCCGCACCGGCGTAATTTTTGAGCTGATACTGGCATTCTCCCTGCCAGAACCATGCATTGGAAACCAATTTGTGGTCAGGGTATACGGTTGTGAAATCTTTGAATGCGTTCAGGCCTTTTTGGTAGTCACGGCTGTTGAAGCTGTTTATGCCGCTGTCGTACAGGGCCTGAGCCGTGTCAGATGTTTGTGCGGGCTGAACTGCAGGGTTTTGTGTGTCGGGCTGAACAGGGTTCTGCACGGCCTGCTGATTCTGTCCGTTCGGCGTCGGTGTGGTAATCATTGCCGTATTGTTGTTTTCAGTCGGCACTGTATTGGGTGTCTGCATGGGGGATGCAGGGTCATTGAGCTGCAGATCCATGGCAAGCTGGGTTTCGATAAGACGGAGGGCCCTGTCGTGACGGGCAATGATATTGCCGAGTTCCTGCGTTCCGCCGAGGTGGGCCGTGCTGTTCTGCAGATTGTCCAAAGAACCTTTGAGGGCCGACACTTCCTGCCGCAGTGCCTGCAGCTGTGACCAGCTGTCAGCTTGGGCGGGCTGAACATTGGCAATTTGTGCCTGCAGCTGGCGGATTGCACGGGTATTTTCGTTAACTGTGTACTGCAGATTGCTGCCGCTGCCTGCGGCAGTGCATGCGCCGAGCAGTAAAAATGCAGATAAGATGCTGAGTTTTTGTATTTTTTTCATGGAGTATCTCCTTGCTGGAACTGTTTAAAAAATTCCTGCGTTTCAGTGCAGAGGCCTGCTTCTTCTTAAACCGAAAATTAAATAGCAAAGTCCGCCGACAACAGGAAGGAAAATTCCTGCCAGTATCCAGAGCGTACGTTCCTTTTCCTGTTCAAATCTGTGATTTACCGCATGCCAGATGGCCCACAGGTTAATGATGGCCGGGAGCATGAGGAGCAAAAAGGTTAAGGCCGGTGTATCGGAAAAAAACATAATTTACCTTTCAGGTTCTTTATAAAAAACATAGGCCACGATGAGCGTGCCGACGCAGATGGCAATATCCGCCACATTGAATACGGGCCAGTGCCATTGTTTAAAATACAAATCTATAAAATCAATGACATAGCGAAGACGCAGCCTGTCAATGAAATTGCCTGCAGCGCCGCCCAAAATGCAGGAAAAACCGAAGCTGAGCAGTTTTGAGTAGGGCATTTTGCGCATGAAGTGCAGGATAATCCACAGGGCGGCAATCGTAACGGCCACAAAGAACCAAAACTGCCAGACCGTGTCGGGATTGTTTAAAAAACCGAAGGCCGCACCGTAATTTCTCACATGCACGATATTGAAGCACTGCGGAATTACGGTGAAGCCGTCATACAAGGGGATATTGCGGACTATGACCCATTTGGTGAGCTGGTCCGCAATAACCCAGAATATAGCAAAAATAATCAGAATGTAATATCTATTATCTTTAACCATTATGAACCGTTACTGTTCAAGATTTTTCATCACTTCTGCACAGCGCGGGCAAAGGGTCGGATGAGCTGCGTCCGTGCCGAGTTCGTCGGAGTAAATCCAGCAGCGTTCGCATTTTTCGCCTTTTGCCTTTGAAACAGCCACGGCTATGCCGTCGGTTTCGGCAAAGTATGCGTCAACCGGAGCATCCTTGATACTGTGCACATGCAGCTGTGAAATAATGCAGATGGCGCGAAGGTCCGTATGCAGGGCATTGAGGGCCTTTTGGAAT